>JAIXZU010000166.1 GCA_027489415.1 Alphaproteobacteria bacterium | reverse complement strand
AATCATCGCCCCAAACGACCCCTTGCCCATTCATCCATTAACCATTAATCCAAATCCCATGCACCTCATCCTCGCCAGCCAGTCCCCCCACCGCAAACTCCTGCTGGAAAAACTCGGTGTGCCCTTCACCATCCAACCGGCGGATGTCGACGAAACGCCCCTGAAGCACGAAGCCCCGCTCGCCTACGTCAAACGCATCGCCATCGCCAAAGCCGAAGCCATCAGCAAGGCCAACCCCGGCAGCGTCGTTCTGGCTGCGGATACTCCCGTTATCCTCGGCCGCCGAATCCTTCAAACACCTACCACTGTTGAAGAAGCAGCCGAAATGCTGCGCCTCCAATCGGGTCGGCGTGTAAGTATTCCAACAGTGGTGGTGGTGGCGGATGCTACTGGCAAGCTTCATCACAAAGTCTCCAATAATTGGATAAAACTCAAACGTCTTTCCAACACCGAAATCAGCAACTATCTCGCAACAGCACCTTGGCAGAGGGTCTCAGGCGCGCTCCACATCGAAATCGCAGAACCATGGCTTCAAATGGTTCATGGCACAGTATCAGGTATTGGCGGCCTCCCCCTCCACGAAACCGCCCAACTCCTCGCCCGCGCAGGCATCAAAGTAAACCCCTTCCAGCAATGATGAAAAACCCCCAGCCCCAACAGCGCCACCGCTCTCACGGGAAACCGTGCCAGCCGGATGCTTTCCCCAAAAATTTCATTTTTGGTGGAAAGCACCGTGCCGGCACCACCCCTACCCAAGCTCCAGCACTTCCCGTAAACCGGAGCCACTCATCATGACCTATCATATTCTCTATGAGTCCTCCCCTTGGCACACAAGGTGTGCGTTATTTGACGACCACGGAAAATTATTAACCCTCCGCTACGACGAAGCCACCCGCCGCCACATCGAAGGCGCCATCGCATACGGCCGCGTCCGGCAGGTCATTCCGAGCCTCGGCGCCGCCTTTGTGGATATCGGAGATATCCAGGACGCCATCCTCCCCCTCAACACCCTCGCACTCAACACTCAACACTCAACACCCAACACTCGTCTCACCCAAGGCCAACCCATCCTCGCCCGCATCAGCCGCGGCGGTTTCCAAGAAAAAGGCGCACGGCTGGACGCCCGCACCGCGCTCAAACCACCGCCCTCCGGCACACCCTGCCCAAGCCTGCTCCAGCCACCGCCCTCCGCCCTACGCCGAGCCCTGCAGGACGCAGGCTCCAACCCCGTCACCGTCTGGCTCACCTGCGGCCAGCAGCGGGACGCCGTCGCCCAGCACGTCCCCGAACGCGCCATCCGGCAACTGGATATGGACTCCGCCGACTTCGGCTCCGAATCCCTCACCGATAAACTCGATGCCTGCCTGGACGCCATGGTCAGCCCGCGCCCAACCTTCCCCTTCAGCGGCAACGTGAAGGGAAACTTAATCATCGAACTCACCAGCGCCGTCGCCACCATCGACGTCAACGCAGGCCCCATCATGGGCGTAACGAAGGAAGACGCGACCCTCGCGGTCAACCTGAAGGCAGCCGAAGAAGTCGCCCGCCTCTGCCGCTTGCTGGACCTCGGCGGTTCCGTGATCGTCGACTTCATCACGCCCAAAAGCAAAAACCACCGCGGCATTATCGCGGAACACCTCTCAGCAACTTTTGGCACAACGGACGACCGCTTCGTCGAACTCCGCCCCATGTCGCGCCACGGGCTATTAGAACTCACGCGGGAACGCTCCGGCCCATCACTCACCCTGCTGCTCAAAACGCCCGAATACGTCGCGGGGCGCATCGGGCTGGAACTCTGGCGCACGCCCGCAGGCACCAATCCCAAACTTCGCGCCCAAACGGTGGTGGCACACCCTGATGTCATCCACGTCCTGCAAAAACACCTCACTCAAGCCGCCTGCCTCTCGCACCTCGGCCGCCCCATCACGCTCCAGCCCAACGGCGCCCTGCCCATAACCACCTACCAAATCCACGGCTAACCATCCCCCCATCCCAAGCCTTCCCCATAACTAGCTGCACAACAAGTTAAGTCGAAGCCACCGCGCCAGCCGGATGATGTCTTCAAAAATCTCATTTTTGATAAGACATCACCGTGCCGGCGCAACCCCTACCTCTCCCAAGCACTTCCCGTAAATCGAAGCCCCAGTCCTCCCCCCGCCTCCATGCCAACGAAGACCGGCATCCACGAAAGCCGTCAAAAAAGAAGAGGCTAAAACTCTCATTCCCTCCTACACCCATTAACCCCTTAATCCATTAACCCATGAACCCACTCACCCACCCACTTTCCATCCCCTACCCCGCCACCTTCCTTACATTTACCACTCAGGGTAACCAAAAATCAGCCACCACAGCCAACTTCACCCAAAAAAGCCCACGCACTTTCCATCCATTTACCACCCCAAAAAACCCAATAAACAAAATAATATCAATGCCTTAATCAAAGCGCAAAACTTGACAAATCCCCCCAAATCTGCTATAATGTACCCATCAAAACACAAAAAAAGGCGGTTTCCCGCCCTTTTCTACCTCATTCCATTACTCAACCCGTCATTCACCACGGCAGGCTTAATGCCACTGCGCGAAATCGCCATCTGCAAACCCACTTGCGCCGGCAAATAATTCGGCTCAATCGCAAGGGCTCGCCGGAACATCCAGATAGCCTCATCCGGCTTGGCCTGCATACTGCGCACCATGCCACCAATACCCCAGGTAAAGTGGCTGAAATCCGCCACTTGCTGCAAGCGGCCGAACATGATGTCCGCCTTCGCCACATAATCGGCCAACTCGTCAATATTGCCATTTTGTCCAGCCATTTCAGCCTTTTGCAGGTAAAGCCCCGCGAGGTTGATCATATGGTTAGCCCCCCAAGGGTCACCCTCAAACACCCATTCCAGTTTCTGGATGCGCGTATCAAGGGGTATCGGCATCACACCATTATAATTGGCATAAGCAACACCAATATGTTCTTGAATTCGTTGGTCATAAGGGTAAACGCGCCACGCTTGTTCCAACAATCCAATCGTCTGCTCGTCGTTCACCCCACTGAAAATCCGCACCATTCCGGCTTTAAGCAGAATATTCCCATCACGGAATTTCACGCAGTCCCACATCGCCCACACAAACGCCGGTATCAGCACCACCAGCAGCAGGGCAGGGCCCGCACGGCCACTTTGCACGGTCACTTTCGGGCCAACCACAAGCTTCGGGTTGTACTTGGCATAAACACTGGCAATCACGCCCAGCAGGAGCACCGCCGCCGCTGGCGCCGTCGGCAACTGCATCGGGAAGTCCATCAGCGCGTTAATCGAAATACACAGCACGGCAATGCCCGCCATCAACCCCATCAACTGCACATCATCCGCAGCTTCCGTTTCATCCTGAACTTTCCGCGCGTTCCGCAAGGCCCCAAATGCCATCGCCCCAATAAACGCCAGCATCCCTATCTGCACCAGCGGGTTCCAAGGCGTCGGTATGGTCAGCATGTTCTGGTATTCAAGGAAGACGGTCAGCGCCAGCACCATGGTCATCATGCCCGCACCAACCAAATAGCCGCCAATCGCTCCGGCACGGCGCCCAGCCAGCCGCATCGCCATTGCAATACCACCCACAAACAACCCTACGTACAGAATTCCACCCAAAACACCCATTTCATCAAAGGCTTGCATCATATCCGTGTGGGTGCGCTGCGGTCTCGCCATAACATTGTAACTATTCCAAGGGGTTACAACGTATTTGTCATAATACGGCGGGTAAATCGTAAAGAAACTCCCCAAACCCACACCATTAAACCAATAGTCCTTTGTAATTGCTACACTATTCAGGTTGTAAGCCAGTCGCCCGCCAATCTCGTTCCAGCTACTTCCCGCCAGCGCCGCAACCTGCTCGGCAGGGCTACGGTCAATCGCGTAACTGCCAGTGACGGGGGACTTATCCCCCCCCCAGTAAGCCAGCATAATCAAAGGCACCATCAACCAGCCAAGGTGGCTGAAATCAAGGTGGCGCCATACCGCTTTACGCCATGCAGGAACAATAATAACGAGGGCAATCAATGTGATAAGCGCCGCAAACAACGCCACCCAACTGGCACGCGCACGGCTGTAAACCAGGAAAACACTACCCAGCCCCAGCAAAATACTGGCAAAGGCCTGTGCTGGCCATTTTTTAGCCGTCAGCAGCAGGTAAAGTGCAACCGGCAGCATCATCGCGGTCCAGCTTCCAGCAAGGTTTTTGTTGGCAAAGGTACTGCCCGGCACCGCACTCTGCAGGAAGAAATTGGTCGCAAACCCAACAACACCAAGGTTCCGCTCCTCCCAGCCGATAATCTTAATCGGCACCTGCACCACAAGGTCACCAATCCAAACAAGGGGCTTGAAGAGCATGAAGAACCAGCTGTTGCTCATCACATCGCGTAACCCTTGGTCAGTCATGGCCTGGAACTGCCACATCCCCACAATGCTCGTAATCGCCAACGGCAAAACCAAGGCCCACATTAGCTTCCGGCCAAATTCCGGCGTCGCCACATGGTAAACCACCACCATCAGAATCAACTGCGCATAAAGCGCCTTAATCAGCACAATTCCCCGTATCGGGTTCAGGGCATCAATCAGGCTCACAGCGGCCCAAACCGCCAGCCCCAGCGCCACCCACATAATCGGCCGCCACCGTAGTGTGAACGTACCTTTACCACGTATAAACGCATGCCCAACCAGCAAAATCGCGCAAATCCCGGCAAAAAACTGGGTTGCCGCCCACCGGATGTCCCCACTCACTTCCGGCACGGAAAGGTCATAATAAAGGGGCAGGGTGGCCGCAAAAAACAGAATCAGCCCACGTACAATCCCGTGCGCCGTAAGCGCCTGCCACCATGTCGTTTCAGGCAAAAGGGCAGGGGCATTAATCGCCTCTGTCACCTTGGGTTGTTGGCTGGGGGAAGTCTTTTTCTTGGTAGGGTGCTTTACGGGTTTCATAAAAAGCACCCTAAGCACCTTAATTGCAAGCAACAACAGGCTTGCCCAAGCCTGTGGCAAATCTCTGCAACCTTTAATCCTTATGGGCCAGTTGCCATACGTTTCCCGCTGCAACAAGCCATACTTCGCGCCATGTCATAAGGCCGAAAGCCTCTTCAGGCGTAATATAGTCTCGGTTGTAAAAAACGGCCCCACCAGCCCGTCCGGCCTGCAGAAAGCTCGCACGGTCCAACCCGGAAACCATGGTAACCTCTCCATTTTCAATCACTTTGCTTAACATGAGCCGCAGCTTTTCGCGGCTTTCATCAGTCAAATGTGTCTCTGCAATCAAAACCAAACGGCCTCGCGGCTCGGTGTAATGTCTGTGTGCGTCTTCACAATCCATGGCATCTTCGTTCCTTGAGTTGACTCGGATGGTCACTCTCCATCCCCACAAACTTGTCCAACATTCAGCTGAAGTTGTCTTAATAAACAGCTGAATATTCAAAAATGATGCATTTTATCCACAAAAATATGCAAAGTCTCTTGCATATGAGAGACACCCGTCCTAAAGTCTCTCGTATACGATTGACATCAATAGGGGAGTCTCTCACATATGAGAACCGCAGTTCACTTCGACACCACCTTCGAGCAACGCCTCGCTAAAATTAACCTGGAAGCTGTCATGCAACACGTCGCCGAGGACACCGGCCTTCCCGCCGCGGACCTCGCCCGCGCCGAGGACCTCTACCGCAAGTTCCTGACCCTCAAGGCCAACTTCCCCTCCACCAGCTTTGTCCCCCCACGCCTGGTGGACCACGTCTGGCACGCCCACATCACCTTCACCCGCCAGTACATGGCAGATTGCGACATGCTCTTCGGCGAATACCTGCACCACAACCCCGCCGCAGAAGGTGAGGACACATCAGCTGAATTTGAAGCAACGACTGTACCGGCCTATAGCTCTGAATTCGGTATAAATCTGCTTGCATACGGCCTCTCACCTCAGCTTATGGCTGCTGCTGGGTGCAAGGGTTAAAAACCTGCCTGAACATAAAACGAGCCGAGGCTCGTTTTTTATTTGCTTAATGTAACATGTATAAAGCGCTGGTGGTTGAGTTTCATAGGATTAGTATTAGCCGCTACAACTGTTGGAGAATCTTCTTCAATCATAATGTCCTTAACGATAAGACCAAACTTAGCAGCAATACTACGAATCATTTTCTCATTCATGTACTGATATGACATGGAATAATCCCGCCAATCTCCCTCTGGGAAGACAAGCTTTGCCAGCCCCTTAGATCTTAGTAATCTCGATATCTCCTGAAACGCCTCTTCCATCCCCAAGTTAGTATCAGGAACATAAGGCAGGCAATACAAACTAAGGTTGGCATAAATCACGTCAAAACTCTGGCTTGCAAACGGAATATGCCGAACATCCGCCATAACAACCGTTTCTTTGGGAAGCTTTTCAGAGTCCATTAAATCTTTACAAATGTTATAGCCTAACTGAGATATCTCAAGCCCTTTGAGCCTGATATTAGAAAAGTGGTTCGCTAAATGTAGTAAATGCCTACCACTGCCACATCCCAAGTCCAGCCAATCAAGTTCGGTTTTACCAACGGATTGACAGGCCAGTGTCACGAGGTTCTGCAACTCAAGGACTGTTGAGGGGTTTAAATGGCCTCCAGTCGTTCTCTCATAATAAACTTGGCCAGCATAGCTGGAGTAATAAGCTTTAGTGCCCCTCACGACGAGGTTGTTCCACATCCGGATGAGTTCGCGCTGAGCATCAGAAAGCTCATGTATATCAGGGGAATATTCAAGAAGATTCATAGCATCAATAAGGAGTTGAAGTTCTTCTTCAGTCCGAAGCTCCGAGATATAGTTGAGAGACCTTAATATATCAAATTTGGAAGGTTGATATTGTGTTCCTCTTTTAACTTCCTCATGCCGCAAAGCATTGTATAAAAACGTGAGCGCTCGCGCCCGTTGCCGTGGGTTGAACGGCTTATCAAACTCCACCAGTAGCTCTTCAAATATCTGTACCAGCTGAACCATCAGCTCGGACCTAAAGCTCGGTCTTAACTCAGTATTAGCCTTTTCAGTGGACCCCTCACCAGTTAATAGCCAACCCGGGTCCACCCCGGCAGCCTTGGCAATCATCACAATCCGCTCACTAGGTACGTCCGTGTCACCGTTAATATAACGGAAGAGCTGGGCCTCACTAATCAAAGTGGCATTACACATCGCGCGTTTTCCGCCCACGCGCTCAATACAAGCCTGCAGCCGGTCACCTAAACCGAAGCGTTTGCCGTTATTGTTCTTATGCGGAATCATGGTTTTTTATAGAGTCTCTCACAAATGAGAGACTCTCTGCCTGACACCACACCTAACTATATGGAATAAATAAAATAAACGGGCGTAATCTAGCCCCCGCTTACCCTATTTCTGAATTCCAAGAGATCCCATCGCCACAACAGCCCCCGGCCCGGCTTCTTGTAGCAGAACAACGTGGGCAGGGGTCTTAGGCATGCTGGCTGCCGGCAGCCTTACACTCCCGCTTTTAAACTCGGCTTGGGCCATGCCCCGCACGCGCCATGCTTGCGTGGCCTCTACAGGCTCCACGCCCAGCACCCAAACTTCGCGGTTGGCTGCGTAAAGGTTGGCAGGAATGGTAACTTCAAGGCTGCCATCTTTGGCAAGCTTTGTCTCAAGTCGGGGCTTTTCAGCAAGGGCGCGGCCTTTGTCCAATGCCGAACCCCACGTGAACATCAACGGGTTGCCAACCGCAATTTGGCCATCAAGAATGGGCATGGGCGTATAAACAGCTCCAGCGCGTTTCATAAGGGTATTAGAATAATCATATTGGCGCTGGGTAATATCGGGCAGGCCGTAAGGGTCTACCATTTTCCCGCGGTCCCAGTAATCAACGTGGGCAAGCATCACCAGCAGGTCACTATTTTCACCTGCCGCAGCTTCCAGCTTGCGTTCAGCCATCGGGCAATTAGGGCAGAATTTGCTGGTGAACATCTCCACAACCAGTGGGGTTTTCCCACTATCCGCCAAAGCGCTTTGGCAAACCATAATGGCCGTTATCAGCATCATCCAATAGGTCATGGTATCTTTACCTCTTGTTACAGGCTGCATCTTATCACGTATATCGGCAAGAAAAGCCGTTTCCACACATCCGGCCTCTATTTTTGTGAAGCCTCTGTGCTAAGTTCTTTAGGCATAACGTCCTTGGGTAAACCATCGGGTTTTTCCATGTGTGCCATGCGCATTCCGGCTTGCTTCAGGGCCTCCATTACTTCAAGCAGAATCGTGTCCCGCAGCTTATGGCGGTCTTCAGTCCGTACCCACGCACTAAAGGCACACATCACGCCATGTTCATCAAATTTTTCAATGCTCATGGTGGGCTCAGGCATCTTAAGCACAAAGGAATTCGCATTGAGCGTCGCCAAAACAACCTTAAAAGCCTCTTTCACATCTACTTCATAACCAAGTCCGAACTCTAACTTAAGCATCCGCATGCGGTTGTAAGTGTCGTTCCTCACAACACCTTCCCACATCATCGCGTTGGGTACAAAAACACGGACAAAATCAGGCGTATTAATTTCCGTGGAGAATAAACTGATGCGCTTGACAGTCCCCATGGGCGAACCCTGCGGAGAGGTTATTTCCACCCAGTCACCGGCTTTAAACGGGCGGTGAACCATCAGCATCACGCCGCCGGCAACGTTGGCCAGTGTACCGCGCAGCGCAAAACCAACCGCAATACCAATCGCACCTAGCAAGGCCGCCAGGCTGGTGGAACTCACTCCAATAATGGTCAAACCGATGATGGCGATATTAAAGAACACGATAAACCGCATCGTGCTTCCCAAAAAGGAAGCTAAAGTTGGCTCAAAACGGGCCTTTTCAAGCAGGCGGGATAATCTGCTGCCCAGCCAGCCAGCCAGCATCCATCCAAGTATGATGATAATAAGTCCCACACCAAGCTTCAGCACGGCAAACGGTGCTTGCTCAAATACCTTCTCAACAGTCCGGTCAATGTACCGGATTTCCTTATTCAGCGGCATATTGGTCGGCAGCTGGCTTACATTCGGGATGTTCAGCTTGAGGTTATTAAGTAATCCGTTAGCAGGGTCTGCCATGGTGCATCCTTGTTTTTAGTGTCGTTCACTCATTATGTGGCGCACCGGCCACCAGCCCGTCAAGGTAATCCGCACAGGTCGTAAGGAAAGCTTGACCCCGTGTTGCCGCCCGCGTGAAAGTCCGACTGTTATGGCACTCGCGCATCAATTCTCCTATCAAGTAGCCCGCAAAGTGGATCTCTTTTCGTCGTACCAACAACTCATTGCTCGCGGCTGGCAGCCGGACGCCTCTCAGGCACGCGCCGTCATTCGCCTTCAAAGCCTTGCCAATGCCCTGCAGTCGGACCTCGCCGAACCACCCAAAGGCCTCTGGCTCTACGGCCCTCCCGGTCGGGGTAAGTCACGGCTGCTGGATATGTTCATGGAAAGCCTGCCGCAGCCCAACAAACGGCGCGTTCACTTCCACGCATTCATGGCGGAACTCCACAAACGCCTTAACGCTATGCCGCCGTCCCCGCTGGAAATGCGCCACAAACCAGACCTTATCGGCATTCTCGCCTCCGAAATCGCGCAGGAAGCCACGGTGCTGGGGTTTGACGAATTCTATCTCACCAACCTGCCGGACGCGATGTTCCTCGGCCGCCTCATGCAAGCACTCTTCAAGCAAGGCACAACCGTGGTCGCTACCAGCAACTGGGCCCTGCCGGACCTCTTCCAAGGCGGCCTGAACCGCGACAGGTTCCTCCCACTCCTGCGCCTGCTGGAAGCCAATCTGGAACCGGTTGACCTCGGCAACGGGCTGGACTTCCGCCAACACGGCAAATCAGGGAAGGGGGCCCGCAAGGAACCGAACACCTACCTTATTATTCCAGCCGGAGAATCCGCAGACGCCCACCTCTCAGTGCTATTTGACGACTTCGCCACCGGCCCGTCCCGCAAAGTCCCACCGTTCCTGCACGCCCGCCGCGCCCAAGGCAACGCTGTCTGGGCCACCTTTGCAGAACTCTGCGACAAGCCCCTCGGCCGCATCGAATACCAGCAACTGGCCACCACCTTCAAAACGATTGTCATCGAAGGCATTCCCAAGCTCACCGCTCAGGAAGCCGACAGCGCCCTCCGCCTCGCCACCCTGATTGACATTATGTACGAGCACCACTGCCGCCTGATAGTCACCGCCGCAGTCCTGCCCTCACAAATTTGTACATCCGGCGCAGCATTTGAAGTATTTCAACGCAC
Source organism: Alphaproteobacteria bacterium (assembly GCA_027489415.1). Lineage (GTDB taxonomy): Bacteria > Pseudomonadota > Alphaproteobacteria > UBA2136 > UBA6156 > UBA6156. Next base: position 4,264 of record JAIXZU010000166.1, on the reverse strand, counting down.
TGCATCCCGCTTGGTGGAACTCACCCACTCCCAGTCGCTTATCACCTCAGGGGAAAATGCTGCCGACAGCTGGCAAAACAGCCCGGCAACACCTATCTTATAATTCAGGTCACCTGCACGATGCGTTTTATTATTTTCACTCGGTTCCATTCCCAGCACAGTCAGGGTGAATTCGTCCTGCGCCTTGCCGCTGCGTCCACCGAGCTCGGTCATACATTTAGCATCATCAACCCCGCCGAAGTCTTTCTGGACTTCTCCCAAGGCCCCAACCCCGCCGTCGGCTCGGCCAGCCTGCCCGAATGCCCCGTCCGCTGGCGCGACCTTCCCTTCCCAGCGGCGGACCTCGTCCTCCCCATCGCCCGCTGGGACGACGAATTCACCTGGCAGGTCGTGGAAACCCTCCGCGCCTGGGGCCAGCCGGTCTATCCCCACAACCGCGTCCCCCTGGGGGACCACGTCACAATGGCCCGCCTCTTCGCCCGCCGTGGCATCCCCACACCCCGCAGCTGGGTTCTCAACATGGCCGAACAGTTTACTGTAATCATGCCGGAACTCGAATTCCCCTGCCTCATCCGCTCCCGCCACGGTGGCCGTGGCCGCCAGTTCAACATCGCCCAACACTCGGGGGAGGGGGTGGAACTCGCCCAGAAATTCAGTAGCGTCGGCCACCCCTTTGTGGTGCAGGACCTCCCCCAACCATGGGGGGAAGACATCCGCATCATGCTGGTCGGCAGTAAAGTCGTGGCCTCCGTCCTGCGCCGCGCACCGGTGGGCTTTGTCCGCCCGCGGGAAAGCGGCAACCTCAGCGCCGTACCGGTGGACCTCTCCGCCGAAGAAATCCTCCTCGCCCAGCAAGCCGCATCCATTTACGGCGCGCCGTTCTGCGCAGTAAGCCTGCTGCGCACACCGCGCGGCCCAGTTCTGCTGGAAGTCGCCCGCGCACCGGTCCTGTCGGAAATGGAAGCCGCCACCGGCACCAACCTCGCCATCCCCATTATTCAGCATCTGGTGTCGCTCGTTGGCACGCCCTCACAGGCTGGCAACGTGGTGCCGCTTATGGCGCGCTCTAATCAGGCCGAATAACCCTTTAAAACAGCTTTCAGGGGCCCTGTGGGGCCTCTTGCTGGTTTGGCGCCACATCTGCACAGGAAATAGCACCCCAAAAGCAGAATCCTGCCGCAGCCTACTTGCCCTCATGTCGTCAAAGGTCTAGGTTGCGGCCTGTAGTCCAAGCTAAAAAGCCATACCAAAAAGGTTCAAAACCACCATGGAAGCCTCCATGCTCCCTTACTTCCCCATTCTCCTGTTTGTCGTCATTGCCGTTGGCCTCGCGGTCATCATGCAGGCCATTCCGTTCCTCACCAACCCCACCCGCAAGTCGGCCGAGAAAATGTCCGCCTACGAATCCGGCTTCGAAGCCTTCGACACCGCCCGCCGCACCTTCGACGTCCGCTTCTACCTCGTCGCCATCCTGTTTATTATCTTCGACCTCGAAGTCGCCTTCCTCTTCCCCTGGGCCATGGTGATACAGGACATCAGCTGGTTCGGCTTCGGCTCCATGATGCTCTTCCTCGCCGTCCTCACCATCGGCTTTATTTATGAATGGCGCAAAGGCGCCTTGGAGTGGGAATAAGGATATAAAATCATGAGCAACATCATCACCTCCGACCCCCTCGCCATCCGCCAGCAAGGCGAAGCCCACCTTCAAACCCAACTGCGGGATGAAGGCTTCCTCATCACCACCGTGGAAGACGTCGTCAACTGGGCCCGCGCAGGGTCTCTGTGGCCAATGACCTTCGGCCTCGCCTGCTGCGCCGTGGAAATGATGCACTCCGCCGCCTCGCGGTACGACCTCGACCGGTTCGGCACCATGTTCCGCCCGTCCCCCCGCCAGTCGGACCTCATGATCGTCGCCGGCACCCTCACTAACAAAATGGCGCCCGCGCTCCGGAAATTGTACGACCAAATGCCCGAGCCCCGCTACGTCATCAGCATGGGAAGTTGCGCCAACGGCGGCGGCTACTACCACTTCTCTTATGCCGTAGTCCGCGGCTGCGACCGTATCATTCCCGTGGACGTCTACGTCCCCGGCTGCCCACCTACAGCGGAAGCCCTCGTTTACGGCATCCTGCAACTGCAAAAGAAAATCAAACGCCAGCCGGTCTTCGTCAAACGTCCGGAAAACGCGCCCTACGCCTACGCCCCCGGCGAACCCCGCCCCTACAGCCTCGACGAAATGCACATCGGATAACACACCATGACAACTTCCCCTCACATGGACACCCACCTGGACCTCTCCGGCCTCCAATCCATCCAAAAGCATCTGGAATCCAAGTTTTCAGCCGCCACCATCACCATGGCGGTGCGGGAAGTGACGGTAGAAGTCAGCCCTGCGGACGTCCCCGCCCTCATCAAATTCCTGCGGGACGACAAAAAGTGCCAGTTCAGCCAATTAATCGACATCTGCGGCGTGGACTATCTCGGCGCAACCAGCACGCCCCAGCCCGCCAACCGCCGCTTTGCCGTGGTCTATCACCTGCTGTCCCTCACGCATAACCAACGCATCCGCGTCAAAACCTATGTCGGCGAAGGGGAGGGGGGTAAACTGCCGGAAGTCCCCTCCATCACGTCCCTCTATCCCGCCGCCGGTTGGTACGAGCGCGAAACGTACGACATGTTCGGCATCGTCTTCACCGGCCATCCGGACCTCCGCCGCCTGCTGACGGACTACGACTTCGAAGGCCACCCGCTCCGCAAGGACTTCCCCCTCGAAGGCCACGTGGAAGTGTACTACGACAGCAAGGAAAAGCGCGTCGCCTACAAGCCGGTGGACCTCCCTCAGGAACTCCGCAACTTCGACCGCGTTAGCGAATGGCAGGGCATGACCGGAAACGCCGGCCTTGCCGATGCGGACAACACCTTCAGCCAGAAGGATTTCAAATAAGGACACGCACCATGAGCCTCTTTTCCAAAGACCCTCTCAAGCAAGGCGAAATCGAAGACCTGATGAACGACACCTCCGCCGCCGAGGAAGCCCAGCGCAAAATCGATGAAGCCGAGGAACTGCAAGCACAGGCTCTCCAAAAACTAGCCAAACAAAAGTCGGACGGAGACGTCACAGGCAACGATGACACCTTCATCAGCCCGGACGATCTCAGCTTCCTGAAATCAAGCAAGTAAACACCTGAAGGAGGCACCGGACGTATGAGCATTTTCGACAAAATCGATACGTCCGGCCTGTCTCCGGAGGACAAGGACGCCGTCTGGATGCTTCGCAAACTCTACGACATGTACAAAAACGCCAAGGACCACGAAAAAGCCGAACTGAAACGCAAAATGGAAGAAGCCTCCGAAAGCCTCAGCTTCCTCAACTTCAACTCAGACGACCTCGACAAATCCTAAACTTCACGCAAAACTCAAAACGCAAAACGCAAAACGCCAAAGTCCTCCCCATGCAGCCCACCACCACCACCGCAACCCTCATGGCCCCCACGGCCGAGCAACCCTTCACCCTCAACTTCGGCCCCCAGCACCCCTCCGCCCACGGCGTGCTGCGCTTGGTGCTGGAAATGGAAGGGGAGGTGATTACGAAGGCGGACCCTCACATCGGCCTCCTCCACCGCGGTACCGAAAAGCTCATCGAGCACAAAACCTATATTCAAGCCCTCCCTTATTTTGACCGCTTGGACTACGTCAGCATGATGTGCCAAGAGCACGTCTGGTGCTTAGCCACGGAAAAACTGCTGGGAATCGAACTCCCCAAACGCGCCCAATACATCCGCGTGCTGTATTCGGAAATCACCCGTATCGCCAACCATTTGCTGGCCATCGGCTGCCACGCGCTGGATATCGGCGCCATGGCCGTCATGCTCTATGCGTTCAAAGAACGGGAATACACCATGGACTTCTACGAAGAAGTCAGCGGCGCCCGCATGCACGCCAACTACTTCCGTCCGGGCGGAGTCAACCGGGACCTCCCCAGCGGCCTCACCGCCAAAATCCGTAAATGGAACGACAACTTCGCCAGCGAAATCATCGGCATGCTGGAAACCCTTCTGGACGAAAACCGTATCTGGAAACAGCGCACCGTCGGCGTCGGCGTGGTCACGCCGGAAGAAGCTCAAGCCTGGGGCTTCAGCGGCGCCATGCTCCGCGCCAGCGGCGTGGAGTGGGACCTCCGCAAGTCCCAACCATACGAATGCTATGCGGAACTGGACTTCGACATCCCCGTCGGCCACAACGGAGACAGCTACGACCGCTACTT
>JAIXZU010000153.1 GCA_027489415.1 Alphaproteobacteria bacterium | reverse complement strand
TGCCGTTGACGTTGAACTGGCCGCCGATACCGTGAGGGAGCACGGAGGGCACGTTTTCATAGCCGATGATACGGAGGATTTCCTCGGTGAGGTCTTCCGGGGTCGTCATGTAGGTGCGGTAGGAGGGGGGCGTGACTTGCCAGTGTTGAGTGTTGGGTGTTGGGTGTTGAGTGACTGTGAAGCCGAGATTTTGAAGGATTTCGGCTTGTTTTTCGGCGGCGACTTCCATGCCGATGTAGCGGGTGAAGAAGGTGGAGTCGTAGGTTATCGGTGCGGGTGTTGAGGCCCCTGCCCCGGCTTGGACGGGGGCGGAGATGGTACCGCCGGCCCACTGGGTGATGAGGTGCGCGCAGTACTTTAGGGCGTAGGCGGCCATTTCGGGGTCCGTGCCGCGTTCGAAGCGTTGGCGGGCGTCCGTGTGCAGAATATGGCCCTGACCGGTGAGGGCGATGCGCACGGGATTGAAATAGGCGGCTTCGAGGATGATGCTGGTGGTGTCGTCCGTCACGGCGGTGGATTTGCCGCCGAGGATGCCGCCGAGGCCGATGATACCGGATTCGTCCGTGATGGTGATATCACCTTGGTTGAGCTTCAGGGTGATGTCGGTGAGGCCTTCGAAGCTCTCCCCGCCGATGGCGGACTTGACGACGATGCGGCCGCTGACTTTGGCGGCGTCGTAGGCGTGCATCGGTTGGCCCAGTGCCAGCATGGTGTAGTTGGTGGCATCCACCAGCGCGTTTTTGGGGCGCAGGCCGGCGGCTTCGAGCTGCGCGCGGACGTGAGCGGGAGCTTGGGCGCCGGCGGTCAGGCCGGTGATTTCCAGCAGGTTGATTTGAGGGCAGTCGGCGGTTTCGACATCGACCTTCGTATTGGTAGGAATGGTGCCGCTGGTGAATTCTGGCAGAGATTTGAGGGTGCCGAGGCCGAGGGCGGCGAGTTCCCGCGCGAGGCCGAGGTGACTGAAGCAGTCCCCACGGTTGGGGGTGAGGGCGACGTCGAGGACGGTGTCCGGCTTGCCGAGAATGCTGGCGAGGGGCGCGCCGACGACGCCGCCTGCGTGTTCGATTTCCCAGATGCCGTTGTGCTCGTTGCCCATGCCGAGTTCGCGCTGGGAGCAGAGCATACCGTCACTTTGGACGTCCCTGATTTTGGAGGATTTGATGGCGAAGTCTCCGGGCAATACGGCGCCGGGAAGGGCGACGGCAACGGTGAGACCAGCGCGGGCATTGGGGGCGCCGCAGACGATTTGGCGGGGAGTCCCCTCCCCTGCATCCACCATACAAACCCCGAGTTTGTCGGCATTCGGGTGCTGCTCGCGGCTCAGGATTTTCCCGATGACGACATGCGGGAAGTTGGCGCCCGTGGTGGTGATGGCGTCAACCTCGTGGCCCAGTTGAATGAGGGCGGCCTCCAGCGCTTGGGGCGTGGTGGAGGGGGTGAGGTCGAGGAAGTCCGACAGCCAGGAGAGAACGATTTTCATGCGTCTTTTTGGCCTGTTACGGCGGCGGCGTCAAGCCGTGTGAGCGCTTTAGGGCTTGGCGGGAGGCTGCTTGGTGAAGCTGATGACGAGTTCCGCCACCGGAATGCCGAATTTGGTGAACTGGTTACGGTTGAGGATGATGTCGTCGGTGATGTGCCACATCCAGTCGTCCGAACCCACAGTGACACTGGAGCCGTTGGCGCGTTCGATGGTGATTTTGTACTTGAAGCTGACCGCGTTACCGGATTCTTCGCCGGTGGCGTCGCCGGGGACATCCGGCGCCGTGGCGGCCAGTTTACCGGGGGCGACTTCCGTGACGAACCACGCCCGCTTTTGGGTTTTGCCGGAGGAATAAGTAAACTGTTCTTGAAGGTCCAGCGTGCGCTGGCCTTGGGCATTTTTGCCGGGGGTGCCCTGCATAGCGACGTGGAAGCGGTCGGTTACCTTCCCCGTAAAGCCGTAGATGGCACCGTAGCCGTGGGTTTCCCCGCTGAAATAGGTGATGAAGTCCATTTTCGGGGTTTCAGCCTGATAGACCTGTGGCGAAGTGGAACAGGCGGCGAGGAGGAACGGCAGGGAGAGGAGTTTGAGGAGGTTCATGACGGGATTATAATCCATGGCGGTATTTGTTCCATAAAAAACGACCCCGAGGGGTCGATTTTTCAGAAGCCCGGTTTATTTGGCGGCGGGCTTGAGGGTGGTGTCGTTGGAGTAGGAGGGAACCATGGGGTCCGGCTGGATGCACTGCTGGACGCTGGCGCAACCGGCGAGCAGGGTGAGGGCTGCGAGGGAGAAGAGAGCTTTTTTCATTGTCTTGTCATTCTATTGGTTTGGCATTGGCGTGGTACTTGCGTGGGTAACGCAGGCCGGTTCGGTGGGTTCCCCCGCTAGGCTGCCGAAATAGCCGGTTTGCCGAACTGGCGCAGGAACGCGGCGTGGCTTTCGTAGAACAGCCGGAGGTCAGGGACACCATACTTCAGCATGGCGAGGCGTTCAACCCCCGCGCCGAAGGCGAAGCCCTGATGCTCGGCGACATCCAGCCCCCCAACCGCCAGCACGTTGCGGTGGACCATGCCGCAGCCGAGGACTTCCAGCCAGCCGGTTTGCTTACAGACGCGGCAGCCGGTGCCTTTGCAGAAGAGGCATTCCATGTCCATTTCCGCGCTGGGTTCGGTGAACGGGAAATAGTGCGGGCGCATACGGGTTTTGAGGGGTTTGCCGAAATAGAGGCGCAGGAATTCATCCAGCACGCCACGCATGTGGCTGAAGTTGGTGCCGGCTTCGACCATCATCCCCTCTACCTGATGGAACTGGGGGGTGTGGGTGAGGTCGTAGTCCCGGCGATAAACCCGGCCGATGCCCATGACGCGGAACGGTGGCTTGACGGTTTCCAGCGTGCGGATTTGGACGTTACTGGTTTGGGTACGAAGAAGGTAACGCTCGGTGGCTTCGGCTTTGAAGGGGTTGAGGTAGAAGGTGTCCTGGTCCTGCCTTGCGGGGTGGTGGGCGGGGAGGTTGAGCTTGGTGAAGTTGTAGTCGTCGGTTTCGATTTCCGGGCCGTAGGCGTGGGTGAAGCCTAGGCTACGCAGGGCGCTCGCAATGTCTTCCATGGCCACGGTGATGGGGTGGATGCGGCCGTTGTAGGTGGGGTCCGCCGGCAAGGTGACGTCGATGGCTTCTTCGGCCAGTTTGGCGTTAAGGGCTTCGGTTTCGAGTTCGGTTTTGCGGGCGGAAATAGCTTCGGTGAGCTGCGTTTTGATGACGTTGAGTTCCGCGCCGCGGGCCTTGCGGGCCTCGGGCTCCAGTTTGCCGAGTGCCTGCATTTGGGCGGTGAGCTCGCCTTTTTGGCCAAGGTATTGGATGCGCAGGGCTTCCAAGGCTTCGGTGGTGGCGGTGGGGATTTGGCTGAGGGCGGTTTGAATATCCATGCACCGCTTATACGATATGTTGATTGTGTTGGAAAGGTTGGCGTTGACGAGAGTTAATTTTATGCATACACATAGTGACCTATTGATGCATGACACTCTTTTTCACACTAACGGCAAGGAGATTTGCCATGACAACCGAGCTGATGGAAAGTATCGGCAAACTAGCCGACCAGATTGATACCGGGGAACTGGATATCATCGATTCCGAATTCAAGATGCGGGCTGGACGCCACGGCATTCAGAAGGCCCTTGAAAACGGGGATATTTCTGATGACGAGGCGGAGAGGCTCGAGCAGCGACTGCGGCGGCGTACGCCGAAACTTTGAGGCTTACTTTCAACGAAAAAACGGCGCCCTTGGGCGCCGTTTTCTGCTTTGCGCAACCTACTTTTTGAGAGCGGTTTTCGCTTGGGCGACGATGGCCTTGAAGGCTACGCTTTCGAAGGCGGCGAGGTGGGCCAGAACCTTGCGGTCCACGGTGATGTTCGCTTTCTTCAGGCCGCCGATGAAGACGCTGTAGGACAGGCCTTCTTGGCGGGCACCGGCGTTGATGCGCTGGATCCAGAGGCTGCGGAAGTCGCGCTTTTTGGCGCGGCGGTCGCGGTACTGGTAGCGGAGGGCCTTTTCGACCTTCTCGATGGCAACACGGAAGCAGGACTTAGCGCGACCGCGGTAGCCCTTGGCCATGTTGAGGATTTTCTTGTGGCGGCGGCGGTTACCGGCACCGTAGGCGGAACGAGTCATAGGTTATGTTCCTTTCTTAAGCTTGGGTGGTCGGGTTAGCGGCCGCAGCAGCTGCTGCACGGCGGCGGATGGCGTTTCGGATAGCCTGGGAACGCTTGCGCTTGGCGCCGAGAGCCGGAACAAGGCGGTTGACCTGTTCGAAGTTGCTTTCGTGAACCATGGTGGTGCCTTGGCTGAGACGAGCCTTTTGGCCGCGCTTGGCGAGGAAGTGCCCGTGGGCGCCCTTGGAACGTACGATTTGACCGGTACCGGTTGCCTTGCGGAAGCGCTTGGCAGCGGCCTTGCGAGTCTTCATTTTGAAGCCTGCCATGATGGGAATCTCCCATTGATTTCAACCCCTTCAAGGCGAACGCTCCGTGCGTTGCTTAGTGGCCCGGGGGGCTTGTGTAGGTGGCTTTTAGGCGGGAATGGGGGGGAAGTCAAGGGATTTTAGGGTATTAGGCTATGGGCTATAGGCTTTAGGCTATGGGTTTTTGGCTGCGCTGCGCGCAGAAAGGCCGCCCCTTTTGTGGGGGCGGCCTTGGTTATGCGTTATAAGCCTTTGAATAATCCAGTAATTCAGGATTGATTTCCGGAAAACGCTCGGCGAGGTGGGCACACCATTTGGTTTGGGCACGCGGGAGGACGATGATGTCCGCGTAGAGGCCGGTCATGAAGCCTTTGGACTTGTCCTTCTCCATGCACGCATCAAGGAACTGAGCCTGTGAAACTGCGCCGCCAACGGGATTGAGCAGGTGATTAATGAAGCCCTCCACTTCTCTCGCAAGGTAGTGCAGTTGGCAGACGGCGAGTTCTGTCGGCATGGACGGCCACTCGTTGAGGAGCCGTTCAAGATGGTTCAGCATGTCGATTTTCACCGGGTTGGTGAGAGTCCGAACCTTTTTCTGCCTGTTCCGCTCCAGCTTGTGCGTGATTTTTGCCCGCTGCCCGGAGAGAAGATTGAAGCGCGACTGGCAGCGAAAGGTACCTATGGCGGCGACGCAGTCCGCCATTTCCTCGGCGAGGTTGTCTGGCCCTTTCGGTGTTAAAGGAGAGGCCTCCCCCACTTCCTGAAACTCCTCGCGGATTTTGCGGATGTGGGCGATGAGGGCGGTTTTTTCAGTGACTTGCCGATTGGACGATGTCACGTCTTCCAGCAGAAAGCGGGCGAAGATATAGCCGCCGAGTTCGGTGGCGTGGCGCGCGATGACGAGGCGAATGAATTTGCCGAGGGCGAAGGCGCGGAAGTTTTCGCGGGTGATTTCGGGGGTCATTTTTCGGTCCTTTCGGGGACGGAGGAATGGCGCGGTTTGTGGCGGAAACGTTAGGCTTTTGGCGATTTAACTTGCTGTATTATACTCTTTTTGAGCGGATTTGTCAAGACAATTGAATACAACCTTATGAGGTTATATTATTGATTATATTTGTTTTTTTCGTAACCAGGGGATGGTAACTGGGTGGGCAACCGTGGAAAGTGGCTGTGATGATTTGGCTGTGAGAGCGGATTTTCGTTGACCACGCATGGGCAATGTAAGGAAACTTCGTGGGCAGCGGTTGGCGGTTGTGGTGCGAAGGTGTATTTATGTGATGTATGATATTGATTAACCACACTTTTTTTGTGGTTATTCCCTCTCCCCTTCTTGTAGACGCGTTTGAGTTACTCTACACTGGGTTGCATAACCAGACTCCTTAATAAGAAACGGTGACGGACCATGAACTTCTCCCTTGAGCTACCCCAACGCCTTGTTTACCTGCGCCTTGGTGCGGGACATGAAGCTGACCTAAAAGAGGTGTGGGCGATTATCGAGCCGCAGCTTCTGGCCGTGCTGGAAGACTTTTACAGCCACGTGGGCAAGATGCCGAACCTTGCCAAACTGTTTGTGGGACATGATGTGGCGCGCATTAAGCAGGCGCAGTTTGACCACTGGAAGGCGTTGTTCACCGGTGGTTTCCATGACGACTATGAGCGGCGCGTGACGCGGATTGGCATGGCGCATGCGAAAATCGGGCTGGGGCCGCGGTGGTTTTTCGGGGCGTATTGTTTGATCCTGACCCGTTTGACGCCGTACATCCAGACCAAGACGCGGTTGAACAAGGCGCGGGCGGAGCGGCTGGGCTCGGTGTTCCAGAAGGCGGTGTTCATGGACATGGACGCGATTTATGCGGTGTATGAGCACCTTTCCGGCGAGCAGGTGGTGCAGGACCGCGCGCAGATGCTGGCCACGATGATGGCGAGCTTTGACACCGAAGTGGCCGGACAGGTGGGCACCGTGGCGGCGGCGAGCGAGCAGTTGAGTTCCTCCGCCAGCGAGATTGGCATACAGGCGAAGAGCGTGACCAACCTTGCCAACCGCGCCCGCGCGATGACGACCGAAGCCCACGACCTGAACCAGCGCCTGAGTGCCGCAACCACCGAGATTACGACGGTTGTGAACCTGATTGGCGACGTGGCCAACCAGACCAACCTGCTGGCGCTGAACGCCGCGATTGAAGCGGCACGCGCCGGTGACAGCGGCAAAGGCTTTGGTGTGGTGGCGGATGAAGTCAAGAAACTCGCGCAGGCGACGAGCAAGGCGACCGAGGACATCCGCCTCAAGATTCAAGATATTCAGCAGGCGGTGGCGCGCACGGTGAGTTCCGGCGACGAGATTACCGGCGTGATTCAGCAAATTACCGAAAGCACCGACGCGATTACGAACAGTTTAGTGGAGCAGACGCAGGCGACGGGGGATATTTCCCACGGGATGACCGAGGTGCAGCATTCGATACAGTCTTTTTTTGAGAACCTTAAGCAGTGATGGAGAGGTTTAAGGATTTAAGGTTAAAGGTTTAAGGGTGGGGGCTTCGATTGAGGGGACGTGCGCTGGAGAGGTTGGCGTTGCGCGGGCGCGGTGGCTCCGACTTTAAGGCTGTGGCGTTCTGAGAGGGTGGCTTAGGCGGTGGGGCGGTGATTGGCGGTGAGGAGCGTGAGCAGGCGGTGGAGCTGCTGGCGTTGCTCGGTGCGAGGGGTGACGAGGTCCACCATGCCGTGTTCGAGGAGGTATTCGGCTTTTTGGAAGCCGTCCGGCAGGGTTTGGCGGATGGTTTGTTCGATCACACGGGCGCCCGCGAAGCCGATGAGGGCGCCGGGCTCGGCCATGTGGACGTCGCCGGTCATCGCAAACGAGGCTGAGACGCCGCCGGTGGTGGGGTCCGTCAGCAGCACGATGTAGGGGAGGCCCGCTTCCTTCAACTGGGAAATGGCGGCGGTGGCGCGGGCCATTTGCATGAGGCTGAGGGTACTTTCCTGCATGCGCGCGCCGCCGGAGGCGGTGATGGCGAGGAGTGGCAGGTTATGCTTGCGGGCGAACTGCGCGGCGGTGACGATGGCCTGACCGACGCCGCGGGACATGGAGCCGGCCATGAAGGCGAAGTCCAGCGCCACCACCGCCACCGGCGCGCCAAGGATGGTGCCGGTTACGGCGCGGAAGGCGTCCGGCTGGCCGGTTTGGGCGCGGGCGTCCTTCAGGCGGGACTTGTAGGCTTTTTTGTCCTTGAAGTTCAGGGGATCGTCCGCCACCGGCGCGACGGGGATTTGGGTGAGCGTGCCGGACTCGGGAGTATCCAGCAAATGGGCGAGGCGGGCGTCGATGTCCCAGCGCAGGTGGTGGTTGCAGTGGGTGCAGCAGAAGAGGTTCTCCGGCAGTTCCGCGCCGTAAATGAGCTGGCCGCAGCCGGGGCATTTTTCCCAGACGCCTGCGGCGACCTCGCGCTTTTTGGCGGTTTTGATGCTGGGGCGGATGAGGTCGGTGAGGAAGGACATTGGGGCTTTATAAAGTGTTGTGTGTTGAGTGTCGAGTGTTTGGTGATTGGTGTTGCGTGTTGGGTTTTGGGTGTTGCGTTATGGAGGCAATTAGTATACATATCAGTACATCAATGTCTTCTTAAGGAACATCCGCATGGCTTACATACCTGAGTTTGGTATGGCCGTGCACGCGGTCATCCCTTTTTTGAAAGCATACCCCGGCAACGTGAAAACCCTGACGCTGGGCGACCGCCACTTCTATGCGATTATCCGGAATTTCGGGCGTGATGACAAATATGGCCACGATATTCCCATGGACAGCGTCATATACTGGTTGACGACGCCGGAGCTGAAAACCCAGATTATCCGGGCGTGGAATGCGATTCTCCGGGTGATTCAGGAAGCCGATGAGTGCTGGCTGGAACCCGCACTGAAGCACCTCGCGCTACCCGGTGAACCCTATTACATGCCCGACTTGACGCGACGGTTAGGACGCCGGATTGAAGTGATCGATGTGAAGACATCCACCTACCTGCCCGACGATTTCCTGCAGAGCTTCAACGGACAAAAGCTGGTGAAGCAGGTTCGTTTCGTGGCGAATGTGCTGAAACGACAGTCCGGGGATGGTTATGAGATTGTGGGACGGGGACTGGTGTTTCCCAACCGCGATGACCTCTCCCCCGAGCCTTACTGGGTGGACGTGCCGCTGTATGAAGAGACAGAATCCGCCTGACCTTTGGTTGGGCGGATTTTTGTTGGCGGGATGCTGGGTTTAGTATACTGATTATGGCGATTTCCTTTGACGGAGAAACATCATGGACTATGAAAGAACGTTTGGTGATGCGGTGCATTCTGTTTTTCCCTTCATGCAAAATGGCGGAGACCCCAAGGACTTAACCTGTGAAAGCTTACACGCTGAATTACTTAAGTACCCTAAAGCCCATGCTGAGCTTGCAGGAAATGATATCCATTTTCTGAATGATGTGCTGAAAGCTTGGCAAAAGATTGCCTCGGTCGCATATGCAGTAGATAACTTCATGATAGAGCCTGATTTTT
>JAIXZU010000064.1 GCA_027489415.1 Alphaproteobacteria bacterium | reverse complement strand
GGGTCTTTCCCATCTGCCTCCTGCCGCTCGTTCCGGTCGGCATCACCATGCTGCTGCTGCAGGGCCTACTGCGGGACATCACGGACCTCCGCTGGCAAATCGGCATCTTCATCCTGCTCATGGCCTGCACCATGCTGGCCATGAACATCGCTCTCAACCTCGCCGGCAAGTTCACGGATTCCTTCCTGAAAAAGGAAAAGGAAACCTACTACCCCGCCTACCTGCAAAGGCTCGCCCGCATGGGCTATCTCTAATCGTTGAAGGGGCATTCCATGAAAATCCCGAAAATCAGCTCCCAGCTGCTACTGAAGCTTTTCTTGGCAGTATGCTGGCTTGCCTACGGCGCCTTCTTCTACAGTTTCTTAGCGGATGCGCAAGAAACGGTCTTCCTCAGAATCATGATGATCATACTCTTCATCGTTCTCACCATCCTCATCCTCGTCGGCTGGTTTCTGGTGAAGGACTAACTCTCCCCAAAAGGGCGGCCCCGCGCCGCCCTTTTCCTTTATCTGCCATCCGTTTTCCGCTATTATCCCGCCATGCTTATCGGCCACCACTCCACCCAGTCCCAGCTTGCCCAACTTCTGGCTTCAGGCCGTTTTCCCCATGCCGTCCTCCTGCACGGCCCCCAAGGCATCGGCAAACGCAAACTGGCCGAACTCCTCACCACCCGCCTCATCTGCGGCCCTGCAGTTGAAGCTGAACCGGAACCTGATTCCTTCGATATGTTTGGTGAAACGCAAAACGCAAAACGCGAAACGCAAAACGCGGCAGGGCAGGGCCCTCTCGCCTTCAACACCTCCGCCCCCGCCTACCACCAGATGCTCGCGGACTCCTGCCCGGACTACCATATCCTTCAGCCGGATGAAGGCAAAAAATCCATAGGTATCAAGCAAGTGCAATCGCTTCTTGAAGTACTACTTCGCTCTGCGGATACCGCCCGTACCGTCATTGTGGATAGCCTCGAAGCCCTCACACCCGAAGCCGCCAACACGCTCCTCAAAACGCTGGAAGAACCGCGCCCCGGCATCTTCTTCGTCCTCCTCGCGCACCAGCTCACCGCCGTGCTACCCACCATCCGCTCGCGCTGCCGCCTGGTGCCCATGCAACCCCTGTCGCTGGCAGAAACCACCACGGTGCTGGAAGAACTGAAGGAAGACGCATCTCTCGCCCCCATCGCGAACGGCGCCCCGGGCTCAGTCATGGGGAAGGAGGCCAAAGCCCGCGCCGAAGCCCTTCTAGCCCTGAAAAACGGGACCAAACCCGCCACCAGCACCCCCGCCTTCGTCTCCACCCTCATGCAGCACATGGCCACCCAAACACCAACTCTGGGGCAGGCCGAAACCTACTTCAAACTCGCGGCCTTGCAGCGGGACGCCGCCGACAAAAACCTCCCCGCCGCCCTCACAGCCGAATCAGCCCTCACCAAATACCAAACACTCAACACTAAAAACTAATCACGATGTTCATAGACTCCCACACCCACCTCCAACACCGCAAGTACACGGAGGAAGAACCCCACCTCACAGCCCAGCAACTCCTCACCCTTGCGCAGGAAGCCGGCGTCACCCAGCTCATCAACATCGCCTGCTGGCGGGACGAATGGGCCCCCGCCATCGCCCTCTCAGCCCAATTCCCCCAAGTCAGTATCGCCGCAGGCATCCACCCGCAGGACGTTGCCTCCGGCCCCCTCACCACAGTGGAAGAACTCACCGCCCTAGCCGCCAACCCGTCCGTGGTGGCTCTGGGAGAAACAGGGCTGGACTACTTCTACGAAAACTCCCCCAAAGCCCAACAACAAGCCAGCTTCCACACGCATCTGGAAGCCGCCAAAGCCACCGGCCTACCGGTGGTCATCCACACGCGGGACGCCGAAGCCGACACCGTCGCCATCTTAAAGGAACACCGCAACGTCCCCTTCGTCCTCCACTGCTTCACCGGCACCCCATGGCTGGCAGGGCAGGGGGTGGAACTCGGCGGCTATATCTCCTTCTCCGGCATCCTCGCCTTCAAAAAATCACAGGAACTGCGGGACATCGCCGCAAATCTCCCACGCGATAAAGTCCTGCTGGAAACCGACGCACCTTATCTGTCGCCGGACCCCTTCCGCGGCAAGCGCAACATGCCCGCCTATCTTCCCCATACAGCTCAAGTGCTTGCAAACGTGTGGCAAACAAGCCTGCCGGATGTCGCACAAATCACCTCCACCAACACACGGCGCCTGTTCAGCCGCCTCCCGCTCGTGTAAGCTATAAAAATGTCACAGAAACCTACCGACAAAAAGAAATCCGGCGGCCTCGGCGCATTCATCAACAGCCTGGGGGACGCCATCGACGACGTCGTCAACGAGGTCAAGACCGACCTGAAGGCGATGACTCCGCCCGAACAAGCCAACGCCAAAAAGCTCGCCGAACAAGCCGAAAAGCAAAGTCAGGTCGCCAGCCTCCTCAGCCAATCAAGCTCGGGTGTGTTTGAAGAAATCGACGCCGAAGCCGACGTCCCCACTCTCCCGCCGGAGCCCGACACCTCCCGCCCCGAACCCGCCAAACCGGCCCCCACCGGCCTCCCACCGGGCAACCTCTGGCAAGCACTCGTGAATCCGGACTACACCCGCCGCCTCCGCACGGACGCCTGCTACCACGCCCTCACGCTGCCGGACATCGAGAACTACCGCCGCGCCATCGCTGCCGAAACAGTCGCACCGTTCACCATGGGCCTCGCCGCCATCATTCTCCAAGCCCCCTTGGAAGAAGAGCTGGAGGAGGGGGGCGTTCTGGTGGGGGACGACATGCTCCTCGTCGCCCTCCTCAAAGCCTTGGAAGAAACCCGCCTCTACGGCGCCATCGGCGCAGGCCCGCGCCAAATCTGGCCGAATCTGGACGCTCTGGACGAAGCCCTGACCTCACTCCTCAACACGCACCCCAAACTCATCGCCTTGGGGCCGGTCGGAATCGACGAACCCTTCGCTCCCTACCTCCTGCAAAAGCAGCAGGAGCAACTGGCCCTGCAGCTGGATATCGCTGCGGACTTCAACCTTCCCGTCATCCTCCAGCACCGTCAAAGCCTGCCACACCTCGCCACCGTGCTACGCAGTGCCGCCCAACTGCCGCACCTTATCTGGCTGGAAGTCATCCAGTCCGAAGAAGAACTCGCCCTCATCAAGGAATTCAATATGGACGTCGTCCTGCGTCCCGAACTCACAACACCAAACTTCACCAATGCACACCTCTACCGCAGCATTCCTGCGGAGAAACGCCTGCTCGCCTCCGGCAGTGCACTCGTCGCCCCCCACGGCTTCTCTGGCCACTTCAACCAGCCGAAGTTCCTGCAAAACACCATGCAGGCCGCCGCCAAAATCTTGTTTGTGCCGGAAGCCGAAGTCACCGCCACCACCAACCAGAACCTCGCTACTCTCTTCCAAAAATAACCACCAGAAATGGCCCCCACAAAGGGCAGGGGGGTAATACCCGCAAAAGAAGGGGGGCCGTAAAGCCCCCCTTTCGTTGTGCTCATTCACGCTGAATCAAATCATCGCGCTGCAAGTGCCGTATCGCCAAAACTCTCATCACAAGGTCCTGAAAGGATGTGCAAATCCTTATATGTTCCTCGTCACCAGTCACGGCACCACTCAAAAAAACGTTTTTATTCAGGTGCATTTGCACATAAGCTTCAAGTGGGGTTCCGTTCTGCAACCCGATACTCACCGCCGTTGCAAAACATCCCAAAAGCTGCCGCACCTCAATCATCTCACTCGGCGCGTCCAGCATCACCTCTCCAACCCGGCCGTCGTCGTATTCGGAAACACGCATGAAGAAGGGGACAGTATCAATCCTGAACTTCAGCGTATAACCATTACAAGGGTTCGGCAAAGGCTCGCCATAAACCGCTAGGGGGTTGGTTATGCTCTCAGGTGCCTCTTTGGTCGGAAAATTCAGCACGACACCAAACGGCAATAACTCATCATCACGCATAGGGTAGTTCCTTTCCTAAAGGAGGGAAAAAGCTGGGAAAATGCAACTAAGTAACTCAATAAACTCAATTCAAGCGCAGGGAAAGTAAAAACGGAGAAGGGGGCAAAACCACCAAAAAGGGCTACCCAACCAATTCAATCCTTATCCCCAAAACTCCATAGTTGGCCTC
>JAIXZU010000010.1 GCA_027489415.1 Alphaproteobacteria bacterium | reverse complement strand
GAATGTACGACCGTGAAAAAAGGCAGGGTCGAAACCGTACGGACAGGAAAGGGCATCGGCTCTTCCAAAAAGCTGGTCTGCGCGGTGGATGAATTGGTCATCCGCTGATTCCATCCACAAACGAAGAAGGGGCCCTCGGGCCCCTTTTTTCATATCCATATCTCACCCAATCACCCAATCACCCAATCACTCAATCACGCAATCACCCATGCCCCCACTTTCCATCCGCTTCCTACCCACTTTCCTTACATTCACCATTCACGGAAAACGAAAGTCGGCCACCACCGCCAAAATCGCACCTCACGGCCCACCCGTTTTCCATCCGTTTACCACCATCCAAATCACATAAAAAATAGCAATTACAATAACTTAAAACAAAGCTTGACCACCGGTTATCCTTGACTTTTCCCACAAAAAAAGGTATAATGCACCATCATTTTCCAGCAAACTCCAAGGTAACCGCCCAAAACGCAGGCCCCATTCTTGTGCCCCCCGCCATACGGGTATATGCTCGCGCAAAGCTTAACGGAAAGTCACGAAACAATGCTGCTCATCACGCGCCGCTCCGGGGAAGCCATCGTCATCAACGGCACCATCGAAGTGAAGGTGCTGGAGGTCAAATCCGGCCGCGTCAAACTCGGTTTCGAATACCCGCCCGGCAGCTCGGTCTTCCGTCAGGAACTCTTCGCCAAAATTCAGGATGAAAACAAGGCCGCCGCCCGCGCGGGCGAAGTTGGTAAGACAACAGACCCTGTCATCCTCGAAAATGTGGTACGGAACTTGCATTCTTTGGGCAAAGGCGCCGGTAACCCCGCCGACGTCCAACCCCTAACCAAGGATACCGGCCATGACACAAGAGACAACAAGCCCAAGCCCAACGACCGATAACACAGGAGCCGCCTTCATGAGCGAACCCATGCATTCCGACGTAAGCCACAAAGATGGCGCCACACTGACCTTCAACACCCGCTTCGGTGTCGTGGAGCTCCGTGAAGACCGTCTGGTGGAATTCCCCCAGGGCCTGTTCGGCTTCCGCGAATGCACCCAGTTCGGCCTCGCCAAACTGCCGTCCGTGGACAACTCTCCCTTGATGCTCCTGCAATGTGTCAACCAGCCCTCCATCGCGTTCTTGGTGGCGGACCCCGCCCAGCTCGGTGTCGAACTCGGCGCCTCGGACATCTCCGAAGCCCTCACCGAAACCAGCATGCCGGCCTCTGAGACCCAGTTCCTGACCATCCTGACGTTGTACGACCAAGGGGACAGCTACTACCTCACCGCCAACCTCAAAGCCCCGGTGCTCATCAACTCTGCCAACCGCTCCGGCCAGCAGTTCATCTTCAGCAACAAATCCTACAGCACTCAACACAAGCTGTAAGTTGTTGAAATAAAACAAATAAACCGCCCCGCAAGGGGCGGTTTTGGCATGTCAGGTCAGCCCTCGCAGCAAATACTATAAAATTACCTAAGCACATAGCTGGTAACACCGATTATGCCGTTTCGGCGTGATAGCCCCAAGAGGGGGATGCACGATGCATGGTGTTACCAGCTTCCCAAAAGGGCCGCTGGCCCAAACCGCCCACAGGAGGGGCTTTAATCATGAACCAGGTAGAATTTAAAAAAGTATCGTCCTCTACCCGCGAACTCTCGCGCAACCGGACGGAGCGGGACGCTCCCTTGAACGGTGTTCTCTCCGACCTCGGCATGCAACCGAAGCTGGCTGAGGTTTTTTGGCTCAATTTCCTCGAACGTTCGACGGGAATCGCCTTTGATCCTCTCGCCCCGATCAATCGCCCACGTGAGTGGGCGCAAAAGCTCTTGAAAAAGCAGGCCCTGCCTGCTGCCAAGGAGGTGGCGAATCTCGATGTCGAGCAGGTGTTCGACATGATCGCCGCCGCCAAGGCCGAACTTGAATGGGACCGCGCCAACTACCTCTGGCACGGCCTGCTCGCTCGCGCCTTCGCCTCGGAAGATGTGAAGCTCGTCTACTACACGGACGAGCCCGAAACTGCAGTTCGCTGGCTTTACGGCCAGCAGCCGGACTATTTCGGCGTAGTTGCGCTAGAAGGGGCAGGCCGTTCGGCCGGCATCCCACTGCCTCTCGTCGAAAAGAGGCTCCTGCCGGCCTTGATTGTCGACAAGGCCAACATCCGGGATCGGGCTGTATATATTGGGATATGCTCGAGTGAAGAAGAACCATTCGACTGGTAAACTAGAAATCGAATACTACCCCACCCGCGAAAGCGGGTGGGTCTTTTTTGTACCTAAACCACAACCCCTCCTAAAAATAAGCCACCCCTCTTGCCGCCCCCCACCCCCTGCGCTACGGTCTCCCCAACAAATGTAGGTAATTAAGGCCCGATTCATGTCCACCCACACCCCCCATAATGCCCCCACCACGGCGGACGACGACACCCCGCTCGGCGACGTTGACGCCGAACGCCGCGCCCTGATAGTCAACGCCACCAAGGCTTTCGGCCTCGCCGGCGCCGCCTGTGTCGCGTTGCCCTTCATCAGCAGCATGAACCCCTCGCGCTCCGTCAAAGCCATGGCGACAATTGACGTCCCTCTCTCCGAAATCCCGCTGGGGGACGCCAAAACCTACCTCTGGCAAGGCAAACCCGTCTTTGTCTGGCATCGTAATGCTGAACAAATCGCCGCCGCCCAACAGGGCGACGCCACCGCAACCATGGACCCCGCCAAGGACGCCGACCGCGTCCAAAAGGCCGAATGGCTCGTTGTCATGGGCGTCTGCTCCCACCTCGGCTGCGTCCCCATGCGCGGCGGAGACCACGGCGGCTGGCGCTGCCCCTGCCACGGCAGCCAGTTCGACGACTCCGGCCGTGTCCGTGTCGGCCCCGCCGGCACCAATCTGGAAGTCCCGCCCTACCGCTTCCTGGACGACGCCACCATCCGCATCGGTTAACAAAAAAGCTGCACCATGATCCACGACATCACCCCCATCGCCGTCGAACCCAGCATCACCGCCAATCCGGTCAAGTGGTTCGACGACCGCCTCCCCCTGATCTCCATGGTCAAGAACGGCCTCGTCGTTTACCCAACGCCGCGCAACCTCAATTATATGTGGAACTTCGGCAGCCTCGCAGGCATCGCTCTCGTACTGCAAATCCTCACCGGCCTCTTCCTCGCCATGCACTACAAGCCGGACATCAACCTCGCCTTCGACAGCGTCCAGCACATCATGCGGGACGTCAACTGGGGCTGGCTCATCCGCAACATGCACATGGTCGGCGCCAGCTTCTTCTTCATCGTCGTTTACATCCACATGGGCCGTGGCCTTTACTTCGGCAGCTACAAATCGCCCCGCGAAGTCCTCTGGGGCATCGGTGTGGTTATCTTCCTGTTGATGATGGCCACCGGCTTCCTCGGCTACGTCCTGCCATGGGGGCAAATGTCCTACTGGGGCGCCACCGTCATCACCAATCTGCTCTCCGTCATTCCCTTCATCGGGCCGGACATCGTCGTCTGGCTCTGGGGCGGCTATTCTGTCGGAGACCCCACTCTCAACCGCTTCTACACCCTGCATTTCCTCCTTCCCTTCGTCATTGTCGGCATCGTCATGCTGCACCTCTGGGCGCTGCACCAGCACAAGTCCAACAACCCGCTGGGAATCGACCTCAAGAAGGAATCCGACTTCATCCCCTTCCACCCCTACTATACCATCAAGGATATTTTCGGCCTGGGTATCTACCTGATCCCCTTCACCTTCATGGTCTTCTACGCCCCGGAATATCTGGGCCACACGGACAACAACATTCCGGCGGACCCTCTCGTCACCCCCGCCCACATCGTTCCCGAATGGTACTTCCTGCCCTTCTACGCCATCCTCCGCGCCATTCCCATTAAGGAACTCGGCGTAGTCGCGATGTTCGGCTCCATTCTCATCCTGTTCGTCCTGCCATGGCTGGACAAACACCCCGTGCGCTCCGCCCGTTTCCGCCCTATCTACAAGTGGCTGTTCTGGGCGTTCATCCTCAACTTCGTCTTGCTCGGCTGGTGCGGTAAAATGCCACCGGAGGGTATCTACGTGGTCATCTCCCGCCTCAGCACCGCCTTCTACTTCGGCTTCTTTGCAGTCCTGCCGCTGCTCGCCAAGTATGAAAAAGCCAAACCGATCCCCACCAGCATCTAGGAGCCCCCAGATATGTACCGCACTCTCCTCGCCGTCACCCTGGCTACCTGGTCACTGGTTTCTGGTTCCTTCGCCGCCGAAAGCGGCACCTACGCCCCTCAGAAATGGTCGTTTAACGGCCTCCACGGGTCCTACGAAAAAAACCAGCTGCTGCGCGGCTATACGGTCGCCACACAAGTCTGCTTGGCTTGCCATAGCTTCAAATATATCAGCCACCGGGACATGATGCGCGCCGGCTTCACCGAAAACGAAGTCGCCACTCTCGCCAAGGCCCTGAACATGACTCTCGATCAAAAGCTGATCACCGCGCAGGACGATGCCACCGCCCGCGAAACCTTCGGCAAAATCCCACCGGACCTCTCCCTCATGAACAAAGCCCGTGGCGGCCTCGCGGATTACACCCACGCCCTGCTCACCGGCTATTCCGAGGACCCCGAAGTCATCAAGCATGCGTTACCGGCAGGCCTGCCCGAAGGCGCGCATTTCAACAAAGCCTTCCCCGGCCACGCCATCGCCATGCCGAATCCACTGGCGTCGGATGATCTCGTCACCTACCACGACGGTACCAAAGCCACGGTGGATCAAATGTCGCGGGACGTCACCACCTTCATGCAGTGGACCGCCGAACCCGAACGCATCGAACGCCAGAAACTCGGGCTTTTTGTCCTGATGTATCTCGTCATCTTCAGTCTGCTCGCCTACCTCAGCAAGCGCGTCATCTGGAAAGACGTCAAAGGCCATTAGAGATTGACGACATATTCACAGGAAGGTTAAAAGCCTCCCTGTGAATATGTAACCGTTTCAATAGGCTTTGCTTAATTCCTGATGATAGAGCCTGGTCCGATGGAAGGCAAAGAAGTCTCTGGCGAAGGCCGAGCCGCAATCATAACACCATCGTCTCATCAGTAGCAGCAAAGTCATGCAGGGCAGGGCTGGCTTCGTGCACCCGCAGGGGAAATCTCCGGAAGAGTCGCCGGAATGTGCCCCTCATCGCCCGCCGAAAGGCACCTCCTCGGGGGTGCCTTTCGTGTTTTTTGTGGTATAAAAAGCCATGAACAGTCTCCGCATAGCCTCCATCAACATCGAGCGCTCCAAGCACCTCACCCGCGTTGAAAAATTCCTGAAATGGTACCAGCCGGACGTCCTCTGCCTGCAAGAGCTCTGCGCGCGGGATATCCCATTCTTCGAAGACTTCATGGGCAACAAGCTCACCTACGCCCCCATGTGCCTCCACGCTGCAGAAGTTGATCTCGAACCCATTGGCGTAGGCCTCGTGGCATGGGGCGCCATGGAAAACGTCACCGTCAGCTACTACGAAGGGATAGGTAACAATCCGCGGCCCATTCAATTTCTGGAAACGGATGACCATAAATCAGCGGATCCCACCAGTATCGACAACGCCCTGATCTTCGGCACCTACCAAGGCTTCCGCATCGCCACCACCCACCTGAATGTGACGCCAAAAGGCGAATCAACACCCTTCCAGTTAGCCAGTGCGGCCAGGCTGCTCAAACTCGCTAAGGAAGAAGCCACAAGGGCAGGGGGCCTGCTCATGACGGGGGACTTCAACGCCCCCCGTGGCCGCCCCACCTTCAGCCTCATCAATGAAGAATTTGAAGACGGCGTCCCCGCCAGCTACACCACCAGTATCGACGGCAACCTCCACCGCGCCGGTCCCATCCCGTTCATGGTGGATGGCCTCTTCCACACCCAGTCCTATAAGCTGATGGACGCACAACTCCATACCGGAGTCTCCGACCACTGCGCCCTGACCTGCACCCTTACTCAGGCTTAAAACTCAACGCTACCCCGTTCAAACAGTGCCGTAGTCCGGTAGGCGCGGGGCCGTCCTCAAACACATGCCCCAAGTGCCCGTCGCAGCGCGCACAATGGATTTCCGTCCGCACCATGCCGTAACTCCGGTCAATCGTTTCTTCAATCGCATCAGGGCTTATCGGGCGGGTAAAGCTCGGCCAGCCACTCCGGCTCACAAACTTGTCGTCGCTGGAAAACAGGGGTAAACCACATCCCGCACACTCATAAACACCAGCACGTGGTTCTTCATATAAAGGGCTACAGAAAGCCGCTTCCGTGCCATGCCCGCGCATCACGCGGTACTGCTCATCCGTCAGCCGTTCACGCCATTCAGCCTCACTCAAATGCAACTTATCCATCTCGCCACCTCCCTATTGGTTCAGCTATAATCTACACCCTCTGTCAAGCGCACAAAATATCCTTGTCATCCATCTGAGAATAAGTAGTATCAAAAGGTTGAAACTCTCTCTGAGGACTAACAAATGTCGGCAACATCTGAATCTTCCACAAAGTTCCCCCGAACCATAACCCCCAATCCTCTTTCGCCAGCCACAGTCGCGGGGCCGGTTCCCGCTTTCGAGGCACTCCCCGGTAGCAACGCTCCCGCTAGCGCCTGCGCCATCCCTCTAAGTCTCTCGGAGGCTGCCTCTCCGCAGGTGGACCCCTACAGGCCCAGAAGCCTGGACGATGTCTGCCTGGAGAAGGCCACTAATCTGTCTCCGCTGATGCCGCCGGCACCCGAGGAATACAGAACTTTCGGCTATCT
>JAIXZU010000022.1 GCA_027489415.1 Alphaproteobacteria bacterium | reverse complement strand
CTGGAGAAGGCTCCGCATGCGATGCGCTATGATAATATTCCCGGGTGTACTTATTGCACGCCGCAGGTGGGTAGCACGGGGATGACCGAGCAGGCGGCCAAAGCGGCTGGGCGCGAGGTGAAAATTGGCCGTTACAGCTACGGGGCCAATGGTAAGGCGCAGGCGCTGGGCGAGCCTTCCGGTATGGTGAAGACCATTTTTGATGCGAAGACCGGCGAGTTACTGGGCGCGCACATCATTGGGGCTGAGGCGACCGAGATGATTTCGACGTTTGTGCTGGGACGCTCTATGGAAGCCGTGGAAGAGGACTTTATGCATGCTTGCTTGCCGCACCCGACGCTTTCAGAAATGATTGCGGAGTCGGTTCTGGCGAGTGAGGGACGGGCGCTGAACGGGTAATCGGGGCAGGGGGGGAATCCATGGAAGGTTTGATACCGGCGCGGGGGAAGAGCAGGGAGTTGCTGGATAGTGCCTTTTTACTGGCTTATGCCAAGCGGGTGGGGGCCCAGGCACGGTGGATGATGGTGCTGTATGCGCTGTGTGGCGCTGTGGTTGGGTTTGGTGTTGGCAGTGCCTTTGTGGCAGTGAGTGGCTTTGTGGCGATGCTGACCGGGCCGAGGCTGAACCTTGCAGCGTTGTTTGGCCAAGCTGAGCCTGCGGTGACTGATGTTGTGCTGTGGGGGATTCCGGCGTTTTGGATTCCGCTGCTGGTGGCCTTTATTGGAGCCGTGATTTGGGGCGCGCGGGGTATGAGCAAAAGTGATGAGATGCGCTTCAACGCCCAGATGGCGCTGCATGTGCTGAAATTGCAGGAGCTGATTTTGCAGGACAAAGACCGTGGCTAGTATGGCGCCGTATGTGACGTGGTTCGGGCTTTCGTTGGGGGCTGCGGTGCTGTGGGGGTTGCAGTATGCCTTCTGGGGCCAGATTTTGAAGACGGTGAGCCCGCTGGCGGGGTTGTGGTGGTACTGCTTGCTTTCCTTTGTGCTTTATACGGTTTTCATGGTGGTGCGGGGCATTGGTATTGAGGTGGACAAAGCGAGTGTGCCGCCTGTTGCCGCGATGCTGGTGGCGGCTGCGGTGATTGGTTTTGTGGCTAACGTGGGCATGATGAGCGGCTTTAAAATGGCCAACCCGACGATTGTGACGATGATTACGGCCAGTACGCCGATGTTTACCGCGATTTTCGCTTACCTGTTGTTTAAGAATGTTCAGGTTAACCTGATGACGGTTTTGGGCTTCCTGCTGATTTTGGCGGGAGTTGGGGTTGTGGCGTATTCGAGAGGTTAGAAGTTAGAGGTTAGAGGTTAGATTGGTGCGTGGGCGGGGTGTTGTGCCTGTGGATGGTTTGGAGTAGGACAGAATTATGAAGATTGAGATTGGCCCGATTGAAGAACAGATGCCGGTGGCTGTTGAGCCTAAGCGCGGGCCTGTGGCGATGAGTTCCGACCGTGATGCCGTGCGGGCCGAGCTTGAGGCGGCGGGGATTTCCACGGATGGTGTGGCGGACCTGAATTGGGCGGATGTTCAGGATGGCGATTTGCGGCCGGTGGCTTTGGCGCGGGCGGGGAGTAGCCATTCCGGCTTTGTGGACACGCTGGGGCATATGACGGCGCGGGTGGCGGGCGATAGTGCGCCGCCGGCGGTGGATGCCGAGGGGGTTAGTGAGCTTGAGCCGAAGTATCGGGACAAGGTGCTTGAGAGCCTGCGCGGGCGGCGGATTAGCGGGGTTGGGCGTGCTGATAAACCGGAAGGTGGGATTGGCCACATGACCGGCAAGCCCGACTGGCTGCGTGTGAAGGCGCCGACCAGCCCGAAGTATTTTGATTTGGTGAGCCGTGTGCGCGAGAAGGGGCTTCACACCGTGTGTGAAGAGGCGGCGTGCCCGAACATTGGCGATTGCTGGGCCAGTGGCCACCTGACCGTGATGATTCTGGGGGATACTTGTACGCGGGGGTGTGCGTTTTGTAATATCAAAACCGGAAAGCCCAATGCGGTGAACCCGCATGAGCCTGCCAATTTGGCATCCATGGTGGCGGAACTGGGGCTGAAGCATGTGGTGATGACCAGTGTTGACCGTGACGACCTGCCGGATGGTGGGGCGGCGCATTGGGCGGAGTGCATTACGCGGATTAAGGAGAGTTCGCCGGGGACGACGGTGGAGATTTTGACCCCTGACTTCCGGCGCAAGGATGCGAGCATTGACCTTGTGACAGCGGCGTTGCCCGATGTTTACAACCACAACCTTGAGACCGTGCCGAGGCTTTACCGCACCGTGCGGCCCGGTGCGCGCTACTTTGGAAGCCTGAGGCTGTTACAGCGCGTGAAAGAGAAGGCTGCGGAGATTGGGCACCCCGTTTTCACCAAGAGTGGCTTGATGCTGGGCCTTGGTGAGAGCCGCGATGAAGTGTTGCAGGTGATGGATGACATGCGCGCGGCGGGAGTGGACTTTATCACCATCGGGCAGTATTTGCGGCCCAGCCCGCAGCACTACCCTGTGATGCGCTACGTGACCCCTGATGAATTTGCGGACTATGAGCGGCAGGCCAAGCTGAAGGGCTTTTTGATGGTGGCGAGTGGGGCGCTGGTGCGGAGCAGTTTCCATGCCGACCAGTATTTTGCGGAGCTGCTGGCTTCTAGGAATCAGGAATTAGGAATCAGGAATTAGGAGAGGCCCTTGGGGGCCTTTTCTTTTTATAGAAATTGGTATACTTGTGGGGCGAGATTCATTTTTTCCCGTTTTTGGAGTGGCTTGGGCCACGGAGAGGAGCTGAGATGTTAGCTAAACTGATGGATGAGATGTTCCCCGCGCGGCGCGTGCTGTACCAGATGGGACAGATTGAGGGGCGGGGGTTTTTCCGCGAATTTAGCCAGTATGTGAAGCAATACCTTGATGCGCCGGAAAATCAGGTGGCGACAATGCGGCTGGGGGATATTCTGGCCCACCGTTTTACGGCGGGTGATGGGGACGACCCTTATTGGGGGAATGATTCCTTTCTGCGTGGACTGGTTGGGGCTTTGAACGGGCCGACCCATGTCAACGTGACGTTGAAGATACTTCACTCGTATGATGTGCTTTATAACCCGCCCAAGAATGTCCCGCTGGGACTGATGCGTGTGGAAGTGACGGTGCGGGGATTGGAGCGTGTGCCCGTGAGAATGGTTTTGGAACGGGCGTAACAAGCAAGGCTGGGGGAAACCCCGGCCTTTTTTGTTTACAGGTGAATACGCTGAGTATACATATGGATTGAACTTGTTGACCTTTTTCTGCGGCTGCGGCCGCTAACGATGGAGTGTACTATGGGATTACCGATTGGGCCTTTGACGATTCTTGCAAAGTTTGATGCTGTGGCTTGTGGGGGCGAGTTTGTTGACCGCTTCCCCAAGCCGGATGCGCTGGAATACCGCCAGCACACGATGTGGCCTTACAGCCCAGCGGGTGAGTACAGTGACGACACCCAGTTTACGCTGGCGGTAGCTGAATGGATGCTGGATGGGAATCGTCCGGCTGTGCTGGAGGATTTTCTGGTTAACACCTGGCAGCGTGACCCCCGAGGTGGCAGCCCGCGCATGCAGGCGGCTTTTGAGGAGGCTATCGGGACGGGCAAGCCCTTTTCCGAGTGCCTCGGCGTCAAGACCGACGGTTCTGGTGCTGCGATGCGGGCCAGTCTGTTTGGGTTGAGGGCTTGGCCGATGGAGAGTGTTCTTCAATATTCGGCTTTGCAGGCCAAGCTGACCCACAGTGGTGACGGCGTGCTGGCGGCGCAGGCGGCGGCCTTGATGGTATGGCTGACGGCTTGGGGTGACTGCCCCAAGGAGGAGCTGGGCATGAGGATTGCGAGCATTCTGAATGACTCGCGGTTTCATGTGATGTTTCGGCCGCCCAAGCCCAGTAACAAGGGAATGGACTGCGTGATTGCGGCGTTGTGGGCTTTGCGTGAGAGCTCCACACTGACCCAGATTATGCAGCATGTGCTGGACATGGGCGGGGACACCGACACCGTGGCGGTGATTGCCGCGGGGGCCGCGTGGATGAGCCCGCAGTGGAAGCATGACCTTGACTACAAGTGGTGGTTCAAGTTGGAAAACGGCCCTTATGGCCGTGCTTACCTGCGCAAGATTGAGCTTGAGCTGCTGGGTACCCAGATGTTCAAGCACCCGAAGACCGGCGAGCCTTTGCGGCTGAGGACGGAATAGCGACACACGTGAGTGTGAAATGGCCGGGGGGGTTGCCCCCCGGCCGTTTTTTTGTGACGCTAAGTTTATGAAAATTTTCCATGCCAGTTTGACCCGCGAGTTTGCGGGGAGCGAGATGTATTGTGCCAGCCTTGCGGCGGCGCAGGCGGCTGAAGGGGATGAGGTTAGAGTGGTTGTGAAAGGAACCAGGAACCAAGGAACCGAAGGAACCAAGGATAGCCGGATTGCGCGGTGGAAGCGGGAAATTGGCGGGGCGGAGTTGGTGGTTGTGCCTTGGTGGGTGCCGAGTTTTGCCGACAGCTGGGCGATTGGCAAAATGATGCAAGGCTTTGAGCCGGATGTGGTGCACACGCACCTTGGGCAGGCGGATAAAAAGGCTGGAAAAGCGGCAAAACGTTATAAATTTCCGTGGGTTACGACGGTTCATTTGCGGTGGAAAAACGAGGTGATGCGCGGAGCGGATGCCGCAATTTGCATTGCCGGATGGCAGAAGAACGAGATTATGAATTCCTCCTACAAGGGGTTTTTGCGCACCGTTTGGAACTGGTTGCCCAAGCAGAATGTGGCGGCGAGCAAAGATGTGGACGCGTTGAGGGCTGCATGGGGCTGCACCGCGAAGACCGTTGTGTTTGGCAGTGTGGGCCGTTTGCATGGGCAAAAGGGCATGGATATTCTGATTAAAGCGTTCATGGCGGCTTACCCCGACCCTGAGACCGATGTGCGGCTGGTGATTGTGGGTGAGGGCGCGGACCGCGTGAAGCTTGAGGCGATTGTGGGGCCCGAGCGGCGGGTGATTCTGGCCGGTTACATGCCTGAAATGGCGCCGGTGTATGAGGCGCTGGATGTTTATGTGAGTGCGAGCCGCTATGAGCCTTTCGGGCTGACCATTCTGGAAGCGATGGCCCACGGGCGGCAGCTGGTGTGCACGAGAACCGAAGGGCCGAGCGAGTTTTTACAGGAGGCCAGTGCCAAGGGATTGGTGATGTGGGCCGAGCGGGGAAACGTGGAGAGTTTGGCAGCGGTAATGCGCGTGGCGCAAGTGCAGGGCAGGGGCAGCGTGAGTTACGATTTGCGGCCGTTTGCGATTGCGCGGGCAGTTAAGGAGATTGCCGAGGTTTATGCCGAGGTGGTGCGAAAGTAGCAAAGCCTTTGGTGGGCTTGCTTTTGCGGTGATTTAATACGGTTATTATAGCCTATTTGAGGGCATTTGTCAAGTTTTGCGTTTTAGTTAAGTTATTGATATTATTTCGTTTGTTTGTGTTTTTGGGGTGGTAAATGGAGGGAAAGTGCGTGGGCAGTGGTTGGTAAAATTGGCTGTGGGGGCGGATTTTTGGTTACCGTGGGTGGTGAATGTAAGGAAGGTGGCGGGGTAGGGGATGGAAAGTGATTCAAGGTTTAAGGATTAATGGTTTAAGGTTTAAGGGATGTGTTGGGGGGAGGACTGGGGATTCGATTTACGGGAAGTGCTTGGGAGGGGTTGGGGTTGCGCCGGCACGGTGGTATCCAGCAAAAATGGGATTTTTGCGGATACCATCCGGCTGGCGCGGTGGCTTCGACTAAGTTTTTTGCTATTTGGATGGGGAAGGCTTGGGATGGGGGGCCCGGGTCTGGGCGAACTTACCAGAAATGGGATTTCTGGAGTTCGCCGCAGCCCGGGAAACCTGTGCAGATATTTCCTAAAAAGAAAAACGGCGGCCGCAGGGGCCGCCGTTTTTCGTTACTTGGTGGGTATGCCGGAGAAGGCGAGGAAGAGGATGTCGGGGTCTTCGTCGCTCAGGTACATGCGATAGAGGTTTGACTGTGCGATTATTTCGTTGTGAATCACGAAAATGATTTCCGAGCGTGCCATGATGACAGTGATGACGACGTGCTCCTCCCAGGATTCCGGAATGCCGATGAGGCTGGTTTTGGGGAGGAGGTCGTCCTGCTCCAGAACTTCCGGCTTCGGTTTTTCCGTGGGGACGAAGTAGAGCGTATGGAAGGTTTCGCGGGTGTTGTGGTTCTTCACCTCGATAGAGTGAGTTTTGGAACCATTGAAGGGGTTTTTTGGCACTTCGCCGGTTTCGAGGAAGCAGTCCGCTTCGTCGGTGTCGGTTTCCCAGATGATGACTGTGCTTCGCATTGCGGGCTCCGTAAAACGAGTGAGAGTGGTTTATGTATACTTAAAATGGATGGAGTGGCAATGAAAAACGGCGGCTTTGGGGGCCGCCGTTTTTCTTGCGTTTCAGATGTGTTCGATTTCGATGAAGAAGGGGTCTCCCGGTTGGTTTTCCCGTTCGTCGATGAGATCCAGATTCATTTGCCAGAGGTGGGACGGTGCCACGACCTTGTGGTGAAGAACTAACACGGTGCGGTGAAACCGGAGGTTGGAGGGTTCGCCTATCGTGGCCATGACCTCCTGCAGGTAGGTGACGACGAGGTGCTTCCAGTGCGACGGAATGCCGACAAAGTAGGTGAAGGGGGGCCTGTCCGGTTCGTCGAAGAAGAAGTGAACTTCGGGTTCGTCTGTCGGGAACAGGTAGAAGGTGGCGAGGTTTTTGTTGTCGTCCGAGCGCCAGAATTCGAAAACGCGGGGTTGGGGGCTGAAGAAGAAGGTGTTGCCGTAGTCCGTGACGTGCATCGGGCAGGTTTGTTCGTCGTTTTCATCGGTGCCGACGGTCCAGCAGATTTGCGTGAGATGCATGGGGATCTCCTTGGAAAACGTGCGCTGATGATTATTTGTATAACTTGTGGGAGGTGGGGGCAATGAAAAACGGCGGCCGCAGGGGCCGCCGTTTATCGGGTTCGGGGGGTCAGGTTTTGCCGTGGGTTCCGTTCTTCATCGTGTTGGGGAGACGGATGAAGGCGTCGTCGAAGGCGTCCAGACCATAGGCGACGATGGCTTCGTGGAGCCAGCGGGCCGTGGGGGTGGAGTAGGCGTGCCGTGAGCTTTCCCGGGCGTTGACGTTGCCGATGTGGTTCCAGAGATCCGACTTCGCGACGGCGGCGTCGTCCATGTGCTCCAACAGTTCTTCCATGAGGCAGGCGTCGTTGATCAGGGGATCAGAGAACCGTGCATAGGGATTGCTGTGGGTCATGATGATGTAGAGGCCTTCGGCGATCTTTTCCCTTTCACGACCCGCGAGCTGGGCCAGTACGACGAAGACCTGCATGCGGAAGTACGTTTGCAGACCGATGTTCTGGTACCGTTGCAGGTAGTAATACTTCGTTCTTACAGCGTGGGCTTCACTCTCCTTGCGCAGAGTGAACAGGTGCCTTGCTGTGGCGAAGTCATCCGCAGTATTGAAGATGTAGTCCCCCACATAGGCTGTGAAAAGTTCCATGCCTTCCGTGACGATGACAGCATGTAGGCGGCGGACGTCGTCGTGGTTGTAGTTCTCCGACTTGTAGGCGTTTTCGGCCTGTATTTCGGGGCGTTTCCAACGGCGGACGGGGTAGCTGCCGCGGGCGACACCTTCGAGCTGTTCGAGGACGGGTTCGAGGCCGTCGACGTCTTTCAAGAGGGTGCAGACGAGGTTGATGTCGGCTTCCGTGTGGTGGCCTTTCTTGCCGAATTCGTAGTCGTAGTGGATATGCCAGTTCATGTCGCTGAATGGGTGGCCATGCATGATGGCGACCATGGCGTTATGGGCGTGCACGTTCAGGAACTGTGAGCTGTAGATGTTCTTGTCCACGGTCAGGAGTTCGTCGAGGTCGTGGTTCAGGAACAGCAGGATGCCGAGGGCGATGAGTTCCCGACTGAGCCCCATGCGCGTGGCGATGAGCACGAACGCCTGAAGGCCGAGGTAGGTGTGCACGGCGATGCTGTTCATGGGGACGCCGGTGACGACGTGCCACGAGCGCGGCATGTCCTTCTGGCGGCGGTAGAGGAAGAGATTGGCGATGAGAACCTTGAGTTCTTCAGCGCTGATGACAGGGGTGAGGGATGTGGAGGCGGTGGCCTCCGTGGCGAATGAGGACGTCATGAGATGTTCCTTCTGAAATGCCCTTGGGCGCTTGAGATTGAGGCGACTTTAGCGGATTGTATGCGATTGGCAAGGGTGGAGTGGGGGAATTGTGTGCAGAATATGCATTTTCCTGCGCTGCGCCTTGCGTTTAAGTGTCTGGAACGCTAGGATGCGCCATTATTCAAGAGTGATTTAGGTAAGGAACTTACGGCCATGATGAGCGGTGCAGATATTCGGAAGAGCTTTGTGGAGCACTACAAGGCGAAAGGCCACGTGATTGTGCCGAGCAGCAGCCTTGTGCCGGACAATGACCCGACGCTGATGTTTGCCAACAGCGGCATGGTGCAGTTCAAGAACAACTTCACCGGTGTGGACACCCGTTTGAGCCGTGCGGCCAGTGTGCAGCGCTGCGTGCGGGCAGGGGGCAAGCACAACGACCTTGAGAATGTGGGGCACACCGCGCGCCACCACACGTTTTTTGAAATGCTGGGGAATTTCAGCTTCGGCGATTACTTCAAGCAGGAAAGCCTTGAGTGGGGCTGGCAATGGGTGACTGAAACGCTGAAAATTGACCCCAGCCGCCTGTGCGTGACGATTTACCATGACGATGACGAGGCGTTCAAGATTTGGAACGAGGTGATTGGGCTTAAGAAGGAGGATATCATCCGGATTGCGAGTTCGGATAACTTCTGGACCATGGGTGACACGGGACCGTGCGGGCCGTGCAGCGAGATTTTTTACGACCACGGGCCGGAGGTTTACGGTGGACGCCCCGGCACGCCGGAAGAGGATGGCGACCGCTTCATGGAGATTTGGAACCACGTTTTCACGCAGTTTGACTTGCAGAAGGATGGGACGAAGGTTCCGCTGAAAAACAAAAACATTGATACCGGTGCTGGCTTAGAGCGGATTATGGCCGTGGCGCAGGGTGTGCACAGCAACTATGACACGGATGTGTTCCAGGCGATTATTGGGGCGGCGGCGCGGGTTGCTGGTACAGAGTACCGCAAGAATGCCGAGGCGGATGTGAGCATGCGCGTGGTGGCTGACCACCTGCGCGCGATGACCTTCCTGATGGTGGACGGGGTTATGCCGAGCAATGAAGGGCGTGGTTACGTGCTGCGCCGGATTATGCGCCGCGCGATGCGGCATGGGCATATGCTGGGGGTGGATAAGCCGTTCATTCACGGCCTTGTGCCGACGCTGGTGGGTGTGATGGGCGAGGCCTACCCTGAGCTTCAGCGTGGCGCGGCGATGGCCATGGATGTGATTAAGATGGAAGAAGAGCGCTTTGGTAAGACGCTTAAGCAGGGCATGAGCCTGCTGGATGATGCGACCAAGGGTTTGAAGGCCGGTGATACGCTGGGTGGGGACGTGGTGTTCAAGCTGTATGACACCTTCGGTTTCCCCGTTGACCTGACGGCGGATGCGCTGCGGGCGAAGGATATTCAGCTGGATGAAGAAGGCTTCAAGACCAGCATGGAAGCGCAGAAGGCGCGGGCGCGGGCGGCCTTTAAGGGCAGTGGCGATGCCAAGCTTTCCGACGTGTGGTTTGAAGTGCAGGAGAAGACCGGGACGACGGAGTTTTTGGGTTACAAAGTGACCCAAGCCGAAGGTGTGGTGCAGGCACTGGTGGCGGACGGCAAGCAGGTTGATGCGATTGCGGCCGGTAGCAGCGGGACGATGGTGGTGAACCAGACGCCGTTCTATGCCGAAAGCGGCGGGCAGGTGGGTGATACGGGTGTGGTTTCCGGTGATGGTTTCAAGGCCCGTGTGACGGATACGCAGAAGGTGCTGGACGGGGTTTGGA
The DNA here is from genome assembly GCA_027489415.1 of Alphaproteobacteria bacterium. Classification (GTDB taxonomy): domain Bacteria; phylum Pseudomonadota; class Alphaproteobacteria; order UBA2136; family UBA6156; genus UBA6156. The sequence continues at coordinate 1,500 of JAIXZU010000022.1, read as the reverse complement.
TTCATTCCGTGACCGTGGACGTGGGGACTTTGTGCGTGGGTTCCAACGCGGAGTTGCAGGTAGATAACGCCCGCCGTAGTGCGATTATGCGCAACCACACGGCAACGCACATTCTGTTTGCCGGTTTGCGCGAAGTGCTGGGTGAGCACGTGGTTCAGCGTGGTAGCCGACAAGATGACAAGATGACGCGCTTTGACATTAGCCACCCCAAAGCAGTGACGGCTGAAGAGATTGCCAAGCTGGAAGCGTGGGTGAACGAGCGCATTTGGGCGAACGTGCCGGTAGTGACGAAGATTCTGGCCAAGGAAGATGCTGTGGCGGGTGGTGCGACGGCCCAATTTGGTGAGAAGTATGGTGACGAAGTGCGTGTGGTTTACGTTGGCACGCCGGACAGCGTGAACCTTGTGACCGCTGACCTTTGTGGGGGAACCCATGTGGGGCAGACGGGCGAGATTGGGCTGTTCCGGATTACGAGTGAGAGCAGTGTGGCGGCGGGTATCCGGCGGATTGAGGCTGTGACCCATGAAACGGCACGGGCGAGCTACGCGGCTGAGGCGGATTTGCTGAAGCAGTTGGCCGGGCAGCTTAAGGTGAAGGCCGGTGAGCTTCCCGAACGGATTAAGGCGCTGCAAAGTGCGGCTAAGGCCGGTGGCAAGGCTGCTGCTGGTGCCGGTGTGGACGTGAGTGCATTACTGAGCAAGGCTGAGGACTACAAGGGCGGTAAGCTGGTGGTGGCGGAGGTTTCCAACGCTGACGGCGAAGCGCTGCGCGTGGCGGTGGAAGACCTGAAAGGCAAGCTTGGCAGCGGTGTGGTGCTGCTGGGCAGTGCCACCGAGGGTAAAGTGGCGATTGTGGCCGGTGTAACCAAGGACATGATTGGCATGATTTCCGCCGGTGACATGGTGAAGGCTGCTTGCGGCGCGATTGGCGGCAAGGGTGGTGGACGGCCGGAGCTGGCGATGGGTGGTGGTGCGGGTTCGGTTGCCGAGGCTTTGGCGGCTGGGCGAGGGGTTGCTGCTTAGGATCGTGATTCGGATTTCGTGATTCGTGATTCGAAAGAAGAACCCCGCCAGAGTGGCGGGGTTCTAGTGTTCGGGGTCAGGTGCTTTCGCTGGCATCGTCGTGGACGGTGTGCAGCTTGCCGGTTTCGGTTACGCGGAAGTGGGCGATGGTCTCCAGGTTGTAAGTGACAAGGATTTCGCCTACGTGACCTCCTCTTATGCCGAATTCCGAATGCTGGAGATAGATGTGGCCGACACCGAGCACGGGGGCGATGGTTTTGAAGAGAGCGGTTACTTCGGGGCTGTCCTCAAGCTTGTGAGAGCTGGCGAGGGTCATCGTGACCATTTGAAGGTGGGATTTGAGAAATTTGACGATTTCGCTATTGGATTTCATAGCGGTTCTCCCGTGGGTGAGATGTTTCGTAACGAGACGCTTGTTTTGAGAGTTTTTGTATGCAATGTCAAGGCTTTTGGGGGTGCTGGATAAGATTGAACCCCG
>JAIXZU010000089.1 GCA_027489415.1 Alphaproteobacteria bacterium | reverse complement strand
GAAGAGCATTACGCCGGTGTTGCAGGGGGGTGAGTTGGTGGTGTTGGAGAGTACATCCCCCATTGGTGCCACCAAGGCCAATGTGCGCGATGTAATTGAGGCGTTGCGGCCGGAGTTGAAGGGCAAGATTGATTATGTGTTCTGCCCCGAGCGCGCGATTCCCGGTAACACCCTGAAAGAGATGGTAGGGAACGACCGTTTGGTGGGTGGGTTGACGCCTGCGGCGACGGCGCGCGGTGTGGCGCTGTATAAGAGTTTCTGTACCGGTGCGTTGCTTGAAGCCAGCACCGAGGAAGCCGAGATGGTGAAACTGGTGGAAAACGCCAGCCGTGATGCGCAGATTGCCTTTGCCAACGAGCTAAGCCTTGTGTGCGACAAGCTGGGGTTAGATGTGTGGCGCGTGATTGAACTGGCGAACCACCACCCGCGCGTGAATATTCTGAAGCCCGGGCCTGGGGTAGGGGGGCACTGTATTGCGGTGGACCCGTGGTTTATTATCAACGCCGCGCCCGAGGAGACGCCGCTGATGCGTGTGGTGCGGGCGGTGAATGATGGCAAGCCCGGCTGGGTGGTGGAGCAGGTTTGGGGCCATGTGCCGGACGACCGCGAGCCGAAAGATGTGAAGGTGGCCTGCCTTGGGTTGGCGTATAAGCCGGATGTGGATGATTTGCGCGAGAGCCCGAGTATTACGGTGGTGAACGACCTTGTGAGTGCGGGGTTTGATGTGCGGGTGGTGGAGCCACATTTGGATGCGTATGAGTTGCCGCTGCATGGGTTGGAGGAGGCTGTGGCGGCGGCGGATGTGGTGGTTGTTTTGACAGGGCATTCGGCTTTCAAGGGGCTTCCGGCGGCGGCTTTGAAGGGTAAGGCTGTTGTGGATACGGTGGGGTTGTATCGGGATTAATGGGTTAAGGGATTAATGGATTAATGGGGGAGGCTGGAGTTGGCTTTTATGCATTATGAGAATTTGGATGTATATAAGCTAGCATTTCGGCTTGCGTTGGATATTCATCAGTTGTCCAACTCCTCTTCTTTTCCAAAAAATGAGCAGTATGGTGGTTTGGCTGACCAGATAAGACGCTCCAGTAAAAGCATATGTGCAAATATTGCAGAAGGGCTCACAAAGCAGGGCAGTGCGACCGAGGAACGGCGTTTTTTAGGTATTGCGGCAGGCTCATGTGAGGAAACGCGTGTTTGGTTAGATTTTGCCGGTCATCTTGGATTTATTGAGAAGGAGCGTGTTCTTGGGTTACGCGATGATTATTTGAATGTTGTTAAGATGATTCATTCTCTTATGCGGAGACGTGAGAAGCAATAACGTTTCACTGTTTCACGAATTGGTTAATGTTTAGGCATTGTGAAAGCGTGGAACATAATTTGTGAGGTTACTTGAGATGTGGAAAAGCCCCCTGTGACGGGGGCTTTTGCGATTCGGGATGGTGAGGCTTCAGCCTTTCGTCAGGCGACGGAGGGCGTATGTTTTGATGCGTTCTCGGATGAGCGAGTTGGGTGGGTGGCCTTCCGGCTCCATCCACTTATCGATTTCCTTCTGGGAATATCCCAGTTGTTTGCTGAGTTCGGCGGCGTCGATTTTCATGACGCGCTCCATGTAGTTAAGGAGCGTGTTGAAACCCTTTGCGCTTGCGGGATTGTAGCCTTCCAACTGGTTCTGGCATTCGTCCAGCTTCGCGGGGTTGGCTTTGAGGGCCTCGACGGCGGCACGGGAGGCTTCCGAGCCGAAGATACGTTGAGGCTTTTCGGGGGATTCCGTGTTCGCGTTGCGCGGCTTGTAGGGAGATTTTACGGACATGGGTATGCCTTTCAAAACGGAGGGAGGGAGGTGGTGCTAATAGGGTATATGTATACTAATGGTTGAAATTGTCAAACTGCGGGGACAAAAAAACGCCACTTTCGTAGCGTTTTTCGTATTCAGTTGGTGCCTTAGTTGGCGCGGCGGGCGCGGGCGAGCTGGTCGTCCGGCTGGAGGCAGTTGTAGACTTGCCGCCAGAGAACCGCTTTCAGTTTGTGGCACATGGGCTTGAAGGGCACGTGGTGGCCACGGCTCCATTTGGAAATGCTGGCGCGGTGGACGGCGAGTTCCGTGCAGAGTTGCTTGGGCGTGATGCCGGCATCGATGATAGCTATGGTGAGCAGCTTTTGGATGCCCACGCGGGTTTCCGGGTTGTAGTTCTCGATCGCTTCGAGGAGCGGGAGGAGGATTTCGTCCCGGTGGCATTGGTAGAGGTGGTCCGAGAGTTCGGGCAGGATGGCGAGGGATGGCATGGGCGGCTCCTTGAAGAAGTAACCCCGCTTGCGCGGGGTTGGGAGGTTACTGCTTGGCCAGCGCGGCGGCTGTGTTCTTCACATCAGCCTGGAGGTGATAGAAGACGGCGTAGAACTCGGTCTGAGTAAGTTCACGGTCCGGCCAGAAACGGTTCATTTCCGGGTTGGCATCGACGAGGCGGGCGACCTGGTTGGCATCCACACCAAAATGCTTGGTGGCGACGTAGGTGAGGAAGATGAGTTCTTCCTTGGTCAGGATGAATTCCGGGTCGGTGCTCTGGGTGTCGCGTTCGTCGATGTCGTCAATGTACGCGATAAAGCCGGTGAGGCCTTTGTTGAGGATGATGTCGGCGAGGTCTTTTTTCAGGGTAGACATGCCAGTTCTCCTTTTTTGAAAAGACGAGGTGGGTATTGGGGCGGGAGTATATGTATACATTGCGGAGGTGTCAAGGTGGCGGGGTGCGGCGGATTTGGGCGATTTTCGGGGTGGGGATAGAGGGGGTTTATTTACGGTGGGACGCCGTTGGGGTAGGGTGGCGCATTGGTTTTGACAGAAATTTTGGAGTTTTCCCCCTATGAAACAGGTTGTGCAGAATTTGCGGAGCGGCAAAGTGGAGCTTAGGGACGTGCCTACCCCCAGTGTGGGGCGGATGGAAGTGCTGGTGAGGACTCAGGCAAGTTTGATTAGTGCGGGCACTGAGCGGATGATGATGGAATTTGCGGGAAAGAGCCTTGTGGGGAAGGCGAAGGAGCGGCCGGACCTGGCTTCCAAAGTGATTAACAAAATGCAGCGTGACGGCGTGGTGGACACGCTGAGCAGTGTGTTTGCGCGGTTGGAAGAGCCGATGCCGCTGGGTTACAGCGCGGCGGGTGAGGTGATTGGTGTGGGTGCCGGTGTAGCGCATGAGTTTGCGATTGGTGACCGTGTGGCTGTGGCGGGGGCTGGACAGGCGAACCACGCGGAAGTGAATGCGGTGCCGCGTAATTTGTGTGTGAAGCTGCCGGAAGGGGTGGCTTATAGCCAGGGGTGCTATGCGACGCTGGCTTCGATTGCGTTGCATGGTGTGCGGAATGCTGATGTGAAGCTGGGGGACAGGGTTTTAGTGGTGGGGTTGGGGCTGGTGGGGCAGCTTGTGGCCCAACTGGCGGCGGCGGCAGGGGCCAGAGTGGCAGCGGTTGACCCGAACCTTGAGCGCTGCATGTTGGCGCGGCAGGGCGGGGCGCAGTGGGCGGTGGGGCCTTCCGCGCTGGCTGAAGGGTGGAAGCAGTTTACGGATGGGCGGGGGTTTGATGCAATTCTGATTTGTGCCGCAACCGACAGTGACGGCCCGATTGAGCAGGCGGCGGAATGGGCGCGGGACCGTGCGACCGTGATTTTAGTGGGCAAGGTGGGGACGCGTTTCCCCTACGCGACTTACATGAAAAAAGAGCTGACGGTGCGGGTTTCCCGTAGTTACGGGCCGGGGCGCTATGACCCTGCGTTTGAAGTGCAGGGGATGAGTTATCCGGTTGGTTTCGTGCCGTGGACCGAGCGCGAGAACCTTGGTGAAGTGGTGCGGCTGATGGGCTGCGGCAAGCTGAAAGTTGATTTGCTGACGACCCATACCTTCAAGCTGGAGGAAGCGTTGAAGGGGTATGAGTTGATTGCGAAGGGGTTGCCTTGTTTGGGGGTTATACTGGCGTATCAGGAACCAGGAACCAGAGGAACCAAGGAACCAAAGGCTGCGGCTGCGCCGAAGATTGAGGGTAAGGTTGGGGTGAGTTTGCTGGGGGTTGGGGGTTATGCGCGGAGTGTGATGTTGCCGCGTTTGGCGAAGATGGCGAATGTGGAATTGCGGGGTGTGGTGAGCAAGGGTGGGTTGAGCAGTGCCCACGTAGCCGCCAAGTACGATGTTGGGTTTGCGGTAAGTGATGCGGACGCGATTTGGAAGGACAAGGGCACCGATGCGGTGATGATTATGACGCGGCATAATGCCCATGCGGCGCAGGCGATTCAGGCCCTGAGTGCGGGTAAGCATGTGTGGGTGGAAAAGCCGCTGGCTTTGACCATGGATGACATTGCGAAAGTGGAAAAAGCGGCGAATGCGAGTGGCAAGGCGCTGATGGTTGGGTTTAACCGCCGGTTTAGCCCTGCGCTGGTTCCGTTGAAGGACAAACTGAGCGCGGTGAGCGGGCCTAAGCAGGTTTTGGTACGTGTGAATGCGGGACGGCTGGAAGATGGTGGTTGGCAGCAGAGTGACGAGGGCGGTGGACGGCTTCTGGGTGAGGTTTGCCACTTTACGGATTTGTGTGTTTGGCTGCTAGGTAGCCAGGAACCGGGTAGCCAGGTAGCCAAGGCGGTGTTGGAGAGTGTGCATGCTGTGCAGGGGGCTGGGCAGGATGATTATGTGATTACGCTCAGGTTCTCGGACGGGAGTGTGGGGACGGTGTTCTATTCGAGTGAGGGGGATGCTTCCCAAGCTAAAGAACGCGTTGAGGTGTTTGGTGGCGGTGCGATTGGGGTTATGGATAACTACATGAGCACGACTTGGGCTGTGAATGGGCGGAAGCGTTGCCTTTACAAGAAGCCGATGTGGCGGGGGCAGGAGAAGGGGCAGAGTGAGGCGCTTGTGGCTTGGGTGGGGGCGATGCAGGAGTCCGGTGAGATTCCCAGTGTGGCGGAGCTTTGTGAGAGCAGCCGCGTGACGCTTTGGGCGGCGGAGAGTATTGAGACGGGGGAAACTGTGAGAGTGAACAGTTAACAGTTGACAGTGAACAGGTTTCACCGAGGAACTGCGCCGCTTTGCTTGGGAGGGCTTAGTCGGTAGGGGTGGGCGTTGCTGATACTCAGCTTATCGTCTTTTAAGTTCATTTTCTTTGAGTTGACTGCGTTTTGTATTCAGAATAGAAGGGATTAGGCGATTTTGCCGGAACACTTTGCTGTTTAGGAGGACTGGAATGTCTTTGGAAGGTTACGGGAGTGACACAGAAGTAGCGGCTTATATGCGAGAGCAGGAGCGGGAGGCTGCTGCGAGGAAGAAGCTGGTTGAGGACATTATTCTGCTGGACACTCTTCCCACTGAGGAGCGGCATAAGAAAATTCGGCTGTTGGTGCATAGTGCGCAGTTCTGATGCCGTGTTGTTATTGAGCGATTGAAAGAGGCGGCCCTGAGGGGCCGCTTTTTTTGCGTTATTGACGGTATTATGTATTCATAATAGAAGGGTTTAGGCGATTTTGCCGGAACACTTTTTCGTTTAGGAGGTGGTACATGCCGATTGACCAAGTTGCCAGTGGTGCCGTTTACGGAGGTATTGCGGTTTCCGCCTATGGTGAAGCCAAGGATGCCGGACATTCGGATTCCGTGGCAGACCATGCTGCGTTTGTGGCTACAAGTGTCCATGATCCGCTTTTTATCAGCGGTAAACCTGATGATTTTTGCAAGCAGCAGGCCTTGCTTGCTGCACGGAGGACATATCAAGCTGATACGTCATCGTTGTAATCGGGTTAGTGGCAGATAGCGCTCAGACTTTGATTTTTGAGAGATGGCGGCCCTGAGGGGCTGCCATTTTTTGCGTTGTTGACGGTATTATGTATTCAGAATAGAAGGGTTTAGGCGATTTTGCCGGAACACTTTGCTGTTTAGGAGGTACGGAGATGGCACCTGTGCTGATATTTGATAATGGCCTTCAGCTTTTTCGGAGACATAGCAGGATTTATGCAAAATTGCGGGCTGAGGGTAAGACTCATGATGAGGCTTACGCGGCGGTTTTGAGAGCGCGGGAAAACCCGCTGAAGCCTTGGCATACGAGGCCGACCGCACCTTCTGGGCTTTCTGTTCCTGAAGCTCAGGCTGGCAATGAGCCGTTGATGGAACGGCCGGGCTGGTGGCGGATGTTCCGCAAGTGGATGGGG
>JAIXZU010000097.1 GCA_027489415.1 Alphaproteobacteria bacterium | reverse complement strand
TCTTCCACCGCCATGCGCACCAATCTGCGCGCAAGGTACATCCCGTCCTCGCCACCAGCCATCATCCGCGCCACGTAGTACATCGCCGCATCAGGGTCGCTCCCCCGCACACTTTTATGCAAAGCGGAAATCAGGTCATAATGCCAGTCTCCGCCCTTATCATAGAGCGCCATTTTAGCAGGAATCACCTTTTTAAGCCCAGCAACATCCAACGGCACCTTCACACGCAGCGCGGCCACCAGCTCAATCAGGTTCAGCAAATAGCGTGCGTCGCCATGCGCCAGCACCAGCAAGGTTTTTCGCGCATCATCGTCAAGGGGCAGCACTCCCACCTCACGCTCGGCACTTGCCAGAATTTTCTCAAGGTCATCAAACTCAAGGCTGTTCACCGGCAGCACCGTGCAGCGTGAAAGCAGCGCGTTATTGAGTGCAAAACTCGGGTTTTCCGTCGTCGCCCCCACCAGCACAAGCAGCCCACTTTCAACATGGGGCAGGAAGGCATCCTGCTGGCTTTTAGTGAAACGGTGAATTTCATCCACGAACAGTACGGTCCGCTTTCCCATCTGCTGGGCGTGTTTAGCTTCTTCAACCACTTTGCGCACATCAGCAACCCCCGCCAGCACGGCCGAAATCTGCACAAACTCAGCTCCAAACGCCTGCGCATAAAGCCGCGCCAATGTTGTCTTGCCGCACCCCGGCGGGCCCCAGAAAACCACACTTTGCGGCACACCCGCCGCCATTAAACGGGTCAGAATACCCTCCGGCCCGACCAAATGCCCCTGCCCCACCACATCTTCAAGCTTTTGGGGGCGCAAACGCGCTGCCAGTGGCTCCCCCACTCCCCCCTCAGCTGCAAATAATCCGGGTCCGGAATTCATATGTCAATCAATACGCTTTTAGGCCGAAAACGGCAACCAAAACCTGTTCAGAAATCAAACCCTAAGGGCTTACCCAATAAAGCTACTGGGTCTGGATATTCATCACCCGCCCGTTACGCATCAAACGTAAAGTCCAGTTGCTGCGGCTGCTTTCCAGCGCCTTCTGCACGTCATTTGGCTCGCGTATGGTGCTGCCGTTAATCGCCATCACAATATCACCGGTCTGCACGGGCATACCAAAGGCCGCAAGCACCGGCGCATCCGGCACATTCACCACCGCAACACCTTTGCTGGAAAGGGGCAGCGCCAGCTCGTTATTAAGCCCCGGTGTCAAAGCTTCCACCGTGACACCGTTCATCGGGTTGTAACCTTTCACCACCAATTGGGCACTGGGCGTTCTCACCGGCAGCGCCGTCAAGGTCACTTGGGTCTCGTTGCGTTTGCCGTCACGCCAGTAAACCAGCGGTGTCGCCTTATCCAGCAGGTTGGGCATCGCCAGCACTTGCTCGTTCAGGTCAGCCGGGTTTTCCACTGCACCGCCACCAAGGCTCAAAATCACGTCCCCACGCCGCAAGCCAGCCGTGGCGGCAGGGCTGTTGGCCAGTACCGCCGTCAACTGAACCCCCGTCGCCGTAGGCATACCCAGCTCACGGGCCACATCAGCGGTCATCGCCTGCCCTTCAGCTCCAAACCACGGGCGTACCACGCGTCCCGTGCTCACAATATCGTTCACCACGCGCTGCACCAGTGTTGCCGGAATCGCAAAACCGATCCCATTGCTGGAACCGCTTTTGCTGAATATCCCGCTGTTCACCCCCACTAAAGCACCAGTGCTGTCCACCAACGCCCCACCACTATTACCGGGGTTGATAGGCGCATCCGTCTGGATAAACCGCGCATAAGGGCTCAGCGCCGCCGCACTCCGCTGCACGGCACTCACAATCCCGAAACTCACACTCTGCCCGATCCCGAACGGGTTCCCAATCGCCAGCACCACATCCCCCACCTGCAAGGTATCGCTGTTCCCAAATTTAGCCGCAGGCAACATCTGGTTGCTGGTCATTTCCAACTGAAGAACCGCGAGGTCAAGCTTCTCATCCTGCCCCACGCGCTTAGCGGCAAACTCACGGCCGTCACTCAACACGACCTTAATCGCCTGCGCCCCTTCAATTACATGCAGGTTGGTCACCACCACACCAGTATTTTTCACAATCACACCGCTACCGAGGCTCCGCTCAACCCGTTCACGCGCCTTCCCCTCACGCGGCATCAAACTCTGTAACCCCGGCTCCTGCGCCAAGGTTGGTCGGCTAACCCGCGCGGCATAAATGTTCACCACTGAAGGCTCAGCCGCCTTAACAGCCTTCGCGAAAGTGACACGGATACTCCCCAGGTCCTTCCGCTCCGCCACCACGGGTCCCACCAGCGCAGTTCCCGCCAGCAGCCCCAATACCCCATACATAAACAGCTTTTTCATGTTGTTATTCCTGTTCACTGTTCATTCATTATTGTTCGGAAATTTCCAGCACGGCTCTCGCAAGCGGAACGGTCACAGCGCGTTTTTGTTCAAGGCTCAAGGCATCTAACCGTGCCATCAGGGTCGCCAGCTCATGGGTGCTCCGCCCGGCCCTTACCAGCACATAATCCACCACCGCATCAGGCAGGGTCAATTGCATCACACTCGCCCAATGCTTCAGCATGGTCCTTAAGTCATCGTCATCCGGTGGCCGCACTTCCACCTGCACACCCAGTAATAAACGGCTTTTCAGGTCTGGCAGAAGGTTATTCAGTTGGGCAACCGGCATGCCACTCGCCACCACCACCGGCACATGGGCATTAATTGCATGGAACAACCGCTCCTGCACCTGCTCGGGCATCTCTTCCAGCTTATCTCCCACCACAGCGCCACGGCTGGCCGCCAGGGCCAGCATATGGCTTTTGCCACCGCCTGCCGGCCCGTACAGGCACACGCACATCGCGCCACTCTCAAGGGCGGCCTCAGCTGCACGCGTCCCCTCGGTCGTAAGCCAACGGCTCGCGTGGTAACGCGGTAGCGCTGTAATATCCAGCAGCAGCTGACGCATTAATACCGGCCACCATTCGGGTCAGCAGGCGCGTCCGGCGCACTCGGCTCATTGGGGGCTGCTGGGCTCGCAGGCTCTTCTTGCCCTTGCCACGGGCGTCTACCCTCGGCTTGCGGCACCACATTCGGCACAACCTCAACGGCCGTCACCACAACGGGAATCCCCGCAACCCCGGAAATATCACCAGCCCCCATCGGTGTCTCAACCAGCAGCTCAGCCCCAAGGCTGGTCACCAGCCGGTAAACCACTTTGGTGTTGGGCTGCCCGGCCAGCTTCACGCGCACACGGTCAACCGTCGCAGGGTCACGCTCTACAATGCGTACCACCCATTGGCTAACCGGCTGGCTGGAAGACACGGCAGCCACAGTCTCCGTCCCACTCACAGCCTTGGGCGCCGGAATCTTCCCGCCAAAGTTCTTTTGCAGCATCGGGCCATTAAAACTCATATCAGCAGTCAGGACGTAACTCGGTATCAACGTCTCCTTCACCACTTTGAAACCCTTCACGAACTTCATCGCATTACCAAGACTCTTCACGGTTTTGGCCGCCTCGGCAGTGTCCATTCCCATGCTCACCAACACACCGGGCAACGCTTGGCGGGCCCCCTGCTCAAGGGCGGAATCACGGTCAAATCCCGTTGTCCCACTCAGGGTCACAACCACACCTTTCACCGTAAACGGGTCGGCAACTTCACTGAGACTCACAGCAGCAGCCGCAGTCCCCGCAGGCACAGTGCTGGCAGCGGGCAACGTACGGGAAACCGGTATCGGCGCCAGTGCCTCCTCGCCAATACCGCTGCGC
>JAIXZU010000063.1 GCA_027489415.1 Alphaproteobacteria bacterium | reverse complement strand
GAAGGCGTCTTCCGGCAGCACGATATGCCCGCTCAGCACACCCTCAACACCATTCCATGTCGGCCTGCTCGCAAGGCTTACCCGAATCCCGTTGTCAAACGCCTTGCGCTCCAGCATCACGTCACCAATCTGCGCAATCTGCGTTCCGTTCAGGTCAAGCAAGGCCACACGGTTCGCACGTAGGGTGAGGCGGTTACCATCTTTCAACCATGCCACTTCACCCTGTTCGGTTTCCAGCAGCAGCGTTTTGCCACTGGCCATCACAATTTCCACACGCGGCGGTACTTCAATCCGCCAGCGGTCGCGCATCAGGAAATCACTCACCAACCGCAGGTTCGGGGCACGCACTTCCCGCACCGGCCCGCTCGGCAGCGCCAACTTGGCCGCAGGCAGGTCCATGGTCACGTAGGCCGGGTCCGGCACCCACTGGGCGGTGCCGTAACTCATCTCGGCACCAAGGGCTTCCTTCACGGCGTCCCGCATCTGGTCGGTGGTGTAGGTCAGGCATACCAGCCAGAAAATCCCATACGCCATCACTGCCAGCAAACCGGCCAGAATCAGCGCCGCAATCGTTTTCATGCCCGTGGCCCTTTGCTGGCTATTTTCCGTCCGGCGCCAGCATGCGCTCAGGGCGCACGTTGGCATCGAACGTTTTGGCATCCAAGAAGCCAAGGCTCATCGCCGCTTCTTTCAAGCTCATGTTGTCATGCAAGGCTTTCTTGGCCACTTGCGCCGCTTTGTCATAACCAATCACGGGGTTCAGCGCGGTCACCAGCATCAGGCTGTTGGCAAGGTGGCGTTCAATCTGCGCGTGGTTCGGCTCAAGCCCGTCAAGGCAGTTGTCCACAAAGCTCTGCAACGCGTCGCTCAGCAACTGCACGCTCTGTAAAATATTATGAATGATCAGCGGCTTGAACACATTCAACTGCAAATGCCCCTGCAACCCGCCCACCGTCACCGCCGCGTCATTACCAATCACTTGGCAGCACACCATGCTCAAGGCCTCGCACTGCGTCGGGTTCACTTTCCCGGGCATGATGCTGCTCCCCGGCTCATTCGCAGGAAGATTCAGCTCATTCAACCCACAGCGCGGCCCGCTTCCCAGCAGGCGCACATCGTTGGCCAACTTCATCGCCGCCACCGCGGTGGTTTTCAGTGCACCACTCAGCTGCACCAGCGGGTCATGGGCAGCAAGGCCGAAGAACTTGTTCTCCATTTCACGGAATTTCAGGTTCAGTTCCTTGCCGGAATACTTCACTACCAGCGCGGGGAATTTCTTGTGCGTGTTCAACCCCGTACCCACGGCTGTCCCGCCAATCGGCAACGCCATCGCACCAGCCAACGCCTGCACCATGCACTGCTCGGCAAATTCAAATTGCGCGGCAAAGGCACCAAATTCCTGCCCCAGCGTCAGCGGCGTCGCATCCTGCAAATGGGTACGCCCGATTTTCACCACTTTCTGCCACGCCTTGGCCTTTTTCAGCAATTCTTTACGCACGGTCACCAGCACCGGCAGCAGGTCGTGGGCCACGGCGTCACAGGCGGCAAGGTGCATGGCGGTGGGGAAGGTATCGTTGCTGCTCTGGCCCTTGTTCACATGGTCGTTGGGGTGCACCGGCGCCTTCCCGCCACGTGTACCGGTCAGGATCTCATTCGCACGTCCGGCAATCACTTCATTCAGGTTCATGTTCGTCTGCGTGCCGCTCCCCGTCTGCCAAACCACCAGCGGGAAGTTCCCCTCAAGCTTGCCCGCAATCACCTCGTCGGCGGCGGCACTAATCGCTTTCACCAGCTTGGCATCCAGTAACTTCAAATCACCGTTGGCCTGCGCCGCGGCTTTTTTCAGCACCGCATAGGCTTTAATAAAGCGCGGCGTGAAGGAAAAGCGTGCCTCACCACCAATCCGGAAGTTCTCGCTGCTCCGCTGGGTCTGGGCCGCCCAGTACCGGTCGGCAGGCACCGCCACCGGCCCCATGGAGTCACTCTCCATGCGCAGATCTCCCCCCTTGGCGGCAGTGGCAGGTTTAACAACAGTCTTCTTGGTGGCAATGGCCATGGGTACATATCCTTCTTGTGGCAAGCACTGTACGCACAAAAAAAAAGCGGCACCAGAGGCACCGCCATTTTTTCATCCACGTCCTATCGCAGCTGCAACAGTTCATTCAACATCTGGTCCACCGTGGTAATCACTTTGGAACTCGCTTGGAACGCACGCTGCGCCACAATCATGTTCGAGAACTCACCAGCAATGTCGGTTGTCGAACCTTCCAGCGTACCGCCCACAAGGCTACCGGTTCCACCCACACCGGGCTCCTTCAGCAGGGCTTGGCCACTGGCTTCGGTGGTGCGCAGCAAGCTGCCGGAAATCATTTCCAACCCGCGGGAGTTCTGGAACACCGCCAGCGCAACCTTGTACAAGCGCTTGGTTTCACCGTTGGTGAAGGTCCCGTTCACGAAGCCGTCGGCATCTACTTCAATTCCGGAAAGGGTACCGGCACCGAACCCGTTCTGGTTCACCGCACTGGTATCGTAGCTGGAGGTCAACTGCGTCACACCATCCGTACCCACACCCTTGTCAAGCTGGGCTTGGGTTGCCACGGTAAAGCTGCCCACGGTCACGGGGTAAGTGCCGCTCCCTTGGTCGGAGTCAAAGTTCTCACCCACCGTAATCCGCACACCGCTGGTGGCAAAGTACAGCTCACGGGTTCCGGCGGTCGGCACGGTAATGGTGTCAGTCCCAAGGGGCGTGGTCAGGGTGAACTGGTTGGCAGCGGTGTTCACAAGGTTGTAAGTACCAGCCACCAGCAGGTTGTTTTCGGTGCTCACGTTCAGCACACCACCGTTGGAGTCCGTACCCAGCGTCAGGGTACCAAGGCTCGCACCGTTGGCAAAGGTACCAATGTCAAAGGTCGCGTTGGTCGTAATCGCCACACCGTTGCTGAAGGTATAGGTGGTGGAGGCACCGGTACCCGCCACCGCCGCCGTATCAATCACGGTCGTACCATCGGTATCCAGCAGTTCCAGCGTCGTCGCGTTCAGGCGGCGCAGGGTGTAAATGCCCGGGTCTTCCGTACCAGCCGTGGTCGCGGAGGTCAGGTTGGCCACGGTACGGCTGGTCACCGCAGGGCTCGTCGTCACGGGCTGGGAAAGCCCGGCCGTGGTAGAGGTCACGATTTTCCCACCGGTAAAGTCACCGAAGTTCATTTCAATTGTGCTTGCCACCACACCGTTGGCCCACGGAATGGTCACGTCGGTGCCGGTCGCATACTTCAACGAACCACCACTGGTATTGAACACCAGGGTTCCTTGGCCCACACGCTGGTCAACGCCCGCAGTACCGCCCTGAATGTTGGCGCCGTCGGTCACAATCTGCCAGTCCCAGGTGTTGGCACTGCGCTTGGAGAACGCGATGGTCATGTCGCGCGCCCCACCCTGTGCATCATACACCCGGATGTCGGTCACATAGTCGGCCCGTGTCGGGTCGGCCACCACTTGGTCAAGGGCGGCCTGCAAACTTGCCGACGTGCTGTAAATGCTGTTGATGGCTTCACCTTGGTTCAGGTTGGCGTCAATCGAATACTGGGTGGTTGCCTGAGCGGACCCCCCGACACTCTGCAAGCTGATCGCCTGCGGGTCCTGAATGTTCAGAATCGTCCCGTCAGAATCGGTCTTCCAACCTTGCAGGTAATACCCACCGGCGTTCACAAGGAAACCTTCCTTGTCTTCGGCAAAGCTACCGGCACGGGTATAGAAGAAACCGGTGCTGGTGGTATTGATCTTGCTGTCCGCCACACGGAAGAAGCCATTACCGGAAATCGCAAGGTCGGTCTTGCTGGTGCTGCTAATGAAGCTCCCTTGCGCCGCTTGGTCGGTCCCGACATTCGTGCCCACACCACCGGAGTTATACGCAGTACCGCTCACACCGGCGCTGGTCACCAGCTGGTTGAACAGCGCGCGGCTCGCCTTATAGCCAATCGTGTTGGTGTTGGCGAGGTTGTCAGAAATCACACTGATAGCCTGTCCCTGTGCGCCAAGTCCACTTACGCTGGCGGTCATTGCTCCAAATAAACCCATAATCTTAGTCCTTCCGGTTTGTCGTTAAAATTGTTGAAAATTCGTGTGTTTTAAAGTTCAGGTGTACGTAGCGCTTTAACTCGCATTCAGGCTCGTCACCGCCAGAATCTTATCCAGCTCGGCCTGCCGCCCATCACTCAGGATGAGGCTCGCCGTACCGCTGTCATTCAGCACGCTCGCCACTTTGCCGTAGGTCAGCAAACTGGTCGCCACCACTTTGCCATCGGTGTCGGTTGCGGAAATCTTCACGGTGTAGTTGCCGGCCGCCAGCGCTTTGCCATCGGCATCCTTACCGTCCCAGGTCACAATGTGGTTGCCTTCGGCCTTGTCACCAGCCACTTCGCGCACCAGCTTACCCTCGGAGTTATAAATCCCGATCTCCACCTTCGTCGCCCCCTTCGCCAGGGTGTAACCGAACTCAGTGGTGCCGTTCATCGCAATGGTATCGCCGGGCGCCAGCACCACTTTACCAAGGTAACTGTTGGCAAGGGTCTGCTGGCCGTAGTCACGCTGCTCCAGCAGGTTTTCCAATTTGTTGTTGGTGTTGATCTGCTGCTCCAGCGCACTAAACTGGGCAATCTGGCCGGTGAACTGCGTGCCATCCAGAGGGTTCAGCGGGTCTTGGTTTTTCAGCTGGGCAACCAGCAGTTTCAGGAAGGTATTGAAGTCAACGGTGTTCAGCGCGCTGTTACCAGTTGCGGACGCCGTCAGTACGCCATTCGCATCCGTGGTGGTCCCGATTGTCGTGGCCATGGTTAATCTCCTGTCCTTATACGTTCACATCAAGCACGCGGTCTGGGGCTACCCAACTCGCAAGGTTGGAAGCAAGCTCACTGCTTACGTCACTACCGGCAAACTCCTGCCCGCCGCCGCGTCCACCGTAACTCCCCTGCTGGCCTTGTCGGGCCTGCTGGTTGTCTTGGCCTTGCTGGCCTTGGTTGCTAAGCATCAGGTTGATTCCTTGTTCACCCAGTTTCAGGCCGGCATCCGCAAGCCCATGTCTTAGGTTATGCAATTCACGTGCCAACTGCTCCACAACCCGCGCTTCTGTCGCGGAAATACTTCCGTGCACCTTGCCGTCCACCACCTGCAGCTCCACGGTCACCTGCCCAAGGCTCTCGGGGTTCAGCGTCATGCGCACACTCCCTCCCCCCTGCTCCAGTAGCGGCATCATCTGCACCGCCACCTGTCTGCCAACTTGGGCCTTATCCAGCATCTCATTCACCTGTGCCACGCGCTCCGCGAAACTCGCCATCTCGCTCTCCGCCAGCGCAATCTGGTTCACAGCAGCTTGCGCAGGCTGGGCGGAAGCCTGCGGCGTCCCCACCATCGCATCACGCACGTCACTCATCGGCTTCACCGCCTCAAGTGTTTCCACACCGGCTTTATCCGCCTGCAGCTTGTAGTAAGTCTCACCTTTCGGCGCCTCAATCACTTCCTGCGCCGCCACTTTCACCGCAGCCCCCGTGGTCGTCACCGCCTGTGCCGCCTGCGCTGCCGCACTCGGCACCGCATCCGTTGCCACATCTCTGACCGGCGCATGCACCGTCTTCAACTCGCCCACGCCAACGGCCACACTGGCATCCGCCTCCTGCACCACCGCCACTTCCACCTTCCGGACAATCTCACTCCCCTCGGGGCTTTTCAGTTCCTTGGTTACTGGCTCCTTGTTCAACCCCAGCAAATCCCGCGTCACATCGCCACTTGCGCGCATCTGCCAGGTGGCCATCGGCGTCACCGTGGGTGTCGCCGCCTGCTGCTCCACACTGATAATCTGTAATCCCAGCTGCGGCGCCGTCGCCGTGTCAGTACTCGGCACCACCACCTGCTGGCCCATCACCGCCAGCATCATCGCCACAAGGCTGCCAGCCGTTTCACTGTCAACCTCCTGCTGGGCCTCCAGTAATTTCAACATGGTCTGAATCCGCTCCGCCACGCCAACGGCCTCTTCCGGCGTCATGCCCAGCTCGGTCAGTGCACCGGCCAACTCTTGGCTGTCGCTCAACTGGCCAATGGTTAACTTCCCCTCGGCCACAATCTTCTGGTAAATCTCCTGCACCTGCGCCACGAAGGCCTCCACGGCCTCGGGGCTGCCACTCACGGTCAACGGCGGCGCATCTCCCAACTGCACCTCGGTCTGCACCGTCGTCTGCGCCAGGAGTCCACCAAGCTCACTCAGCGGCACAGTCTGCACACCGTGAGTGCCGGAAACTGTCGGCATCTTACTGCCCAACAAAACGGAAATCAGCCCCTCACCCGCAGGCACCGCACCCTCCACCGGCAAACCTTCCGGCGCAGCCTCCATACCGGCCAGCTCACCGCTCGGCATCGCCATTTCACTGCCCACAAGGGCACCGAACAACCCTTCAAAGCCGCTGGCTCCGGTCAGCAAGCCACCGGCACCTGCTGCGCTTATGCTCATTCCTGTGGAAATTCCGGGGGTCGAAGCCATGGTGCATATGTCCTGTCTGGTCTAAACTCAAATTCAAACAACAGTGCAGCCGGGTGGAAAGGGAGAGAGAGCCAGCTGCACCGTCGCCAACAGAAATGCAAGCACCGTGCCAAACTCATCCGACCCTACCGATACTAAACCCTACGGCCCCACCAAGGCCGCGGCCTTGCAGTACGACCGTGAAAAATCCTCCGCCCCGCGTCTCACCGCCCGCGGCCGTGGCCTGGTGGCGGAAAAAATCATCGCCATGGCGGAAGAGAACAATATTCCTTTGTATAGGGATAGGGACCTCATCGAGATTCTCGACAAAACCGAAATCGACACCGAAATTCCCCTCGAAGTCTACGCCGTCGTCGCCGAAATCTTCGCCTTCATCTATCAGGCCAACAAAGCGAAAAAGGAGGCTCTCTAATGGCCAGCACACCCCTCACTGCCGAACAACTGCCACCACTGTTGGACATCCTCCGCAATCCCGAAAATCCGGCCTTCAACCAAGCCCTGAACCGCCTGAGCGAGTTCGACCCCACCACCCTCACCGGCGCCAACGCCCCGTTCCTGCTCGCTGAAATCAGCACCGTGCTCACCACGCTCGCGGGCAGCCGCACCCTCACCACCGAGCAACTTGCCAAGCTCCGCCACAGCAACCAAGCCCTCCAGTCCTACACCACCCGCTAATCAATGTGCACAGTCCATCAAACACTGAACACCAAACACTAAAACACTGAACACCGAGATGCCCGACCTCCTCCTCACCGCCCTCCGCGCCCTCGCCAGCCTCAGCGTCACCTTGGGCCTCATCGTCATTGTCGGTTACCTCTGGCGCCGCTACGGCTCGCACGTCAGCCACCGCCTCACCCTCGCCCCCGGCCCCAAACCACGCCGCCGCCTGAACATTCTCGAAAGCCAGCGCCTCTCGCCCACCACCACCCTTCATCTCATCAAGCTGGACGATACCGAACTCCTCATCAGCAGCACCAATGCGCAAACCACACTCATCCACACCCCAACCCAACCAAAATCGGCTAAACTGAAATCATGACAACCCGCCGCCAACTCCTCACGCTCTCCCTTGTGTCCTTGTGCCTTGTGGCCTTGTGCCCTGTGCTCGCACACGCCCAATCCGCGGGCCCGCTAAACATTAATGTGGGGAACGACCTCCTCAACGCCAACCGCATCTTCCAAATCATCGCGCTCACCACGGTGCTGTCCGTGGCCCCAAGCCTGCTGCTCATGGTCACCAGCTTCACGCGGCTCATTATTGTCTTCGGCTTCCTGCGCTCGGCCATCGGTTTGCAATCCAGCCCGCCCAACGCCGTGCTGGTGGGCCTCTCACTATTCCTCAGCAGGTTCATCATGGCCCCCACCATGAAACTCTCGTGGGAGAACGGCGTCTCGCCCTACCTCAGCCAGCAAATCACCGAGGAACAAGCGTTCGAACGCGCCACCCAACCCTTCGCCCGCTTCATGCTCGCCAATGTGCGGGAGAGCGACCTCTCGCTCTTTCTGGGCTTCCTCCCGAAGGACGAGCAGGACGCCGTCGTCCTCCCCGGGCCGGACGTCAAACCGGAAAACATCGCCGTGCCCCTCCAAGCCCTCATCCCCGCGTTCATGATCTCCGAACTCCGCCGCGCCTTCGAAATCGGCTTCCTCGTCTTCCTGCCGTTCCTGGTGATAGACCTCGCCGTCGCATCAATCCTGATGTCGATGGGGATGATGATGCTCCCCCCCGTCACGGTCTCTCTCCCGTTCAAGATCATCTTCTTCGTACTGGTGGACGGCTGGCACCTCCTCACCAGCTCTCTCATCCAGTCCTTCCAACCTCCCCTCTAACACACCCCCAAACCTCCCCCCGCCTCCATGCCGGCGAAAGCCGGCATCCACGAACGGCGAAAAAAAGAAACTGCCACCGCCCCAACTCACCCACTCACTCAGTCACCCAATAACTCAGTCACTTTCCATCCACTTCCCACCCACTTTCCTTACATTCACCATTTACGGTAACCAAAAATCCGCCCCCACAGCCAACTTCACCAAACCCAGCCCACGCACTTTCCACCCATTGACCACCCCCAAAACCCCAATAAACCAAGCAATATCAACATCTTAAACAAAACGCAAAACTTGACAAATCCCCCGAAATAGGCTATAATAATCCCATTAAAAACCGCAAAACCAATCCCACCATGGGGTTGAAAGCGCGAGGCTCCAAACGGATGAACTGGAAGTTTTTGGCGGGACGCCGTGTACGAGCGTACATCAGGCCCGCCAAAAATTTTCAGGTCGCCGTTTGAGTCCGCGCCTAAATGGCAGGCGGGGGCAACAACTCCATATAGCGCATTTTGTCATTATACTCCTGCTGCTGCTTCCGCTCCGCCGTCAACGTGTCCCTCACACCCGCAATCCTATCAGTCAACCTATTGATATCATTAAGAGAAGTCGTAAGCGGCGCCAGCTTGCCAGTCGCCACCAAACTCGCACTCACGCCGCTGCTCGCCGCCACTGCCCCTACCCCGTCCGCCAGCTGCGGCAGGCGGCTCAGGCCGCTGCTGTAGCGCTTGGTCAGCACGTCAAGGCCGTCCCCATCCTGCTGTTGGCCAAAGGCGTATCCCAGCCGGAACGTCGCCAGCTGCGCCGCGGTATCACTCACCAACTGGCTCGCTGGCACACTCGCCAACCGCTCCTGCAACAACGGTATCGTGTTGCTCCAGTCCTGCGCCGCCCACGCTGCTTCTATCCGCAGGTCACGGGCATCGGCATCATCATTCGGCAAGCTGGCCAAGGCTTTGCTGGAAATCGCCGGCCGATTCAACTTCAACATCAGCTGCGCTTCCTGCAACTTCCATGCACGCGCCAGCACTGTCGTCGTCGCCACATGCTGCCATTTATCCAATAACTTAATCCCCTCGGCGGACTGTCCAAGGTTCATGTAAGCCTCAGCCAGCAACAACACCAAACGCCCCTGTGCCGCAGGGTCCAGCGGCTGGTATTTTAATTGCTGTTCCAGAATCGGCACCGCACGGCCCCACAAATTGGCATTCACCAGCAAACGTGCCACCTGTTCCTGAACCACATCTCCACGGGCATCATTCGGCACCAACTCACTGAAATCATAATACAGCCCAAGGTAAGACAACGTATCGTAAACCTTGGGGTTTTCAGGGTCAAACACGCGCAGGAAGGCATCGGTCATCCGCTCGGTCACTGTGTTCAGGTCGGTGGCTTTCGGGTAGGCTTTCACCAGTGTCTGCCAGTATTGCAGCGCCGCGCGGGAATCCCCACTCCGCTCATACAGGTCTGCCAGTTGGGCCAGCACATCGCGCTCAAGGTCATCACCGCGCCAGTCAAACCACAGGTCACTCAGGTAGCGCAGCACTTGATCATCGCTCAGGTCACGCCGCTGCTGCAACGCGCGCACAAATTGAAATTTCGCCCGGTAGGCCTCAGCCGGGTCACGCATATCTTCAGCCGCAGCGGCAAGGTACTCAAGGCCTTCTGCCTCATCGGGCGTGCCAAGGCGCACAAGGCCGCGCAGCCTGGTCAGTCCTACTGGTACCTCAGCAGGGTCCTTATAACTTTCAATCAGCTGGTCAACAATGCTGGCCGCCACACTGCGGTCACCCACCATCACTAAGGCCGTCGCCTGCGCCATCTGCGCCTGTTCCCGCAAATAAGCCGGGTACTGCGGCAAAATCCCGCGCTCCTGCGGCCAGTCTTTCAAGGCGGTTGCATAGTCACCGGCACGGCTGGCAGCTACCGCCCGCCATAACTTGGCATGGCTACCCAGCGTGCCGCCTTGGTCAAACAATCCCGCATCTGGCACACCACCGCGTGCAAGGTTTGCAACCGCCATATACAGCCGCGCCTGCGGGTTGGCAGGCAAACCATCAGCCCTCACCGGCAAGGTATTAAGCACCGCAAGGGCTTCCTCCGGGCGCTGCCACACTAAATAAAGCCCGGCAAGGTTCATCGCACCATCACGCGCCCGCGTACTATCAGCTGGCGCCACAGCAATCGCCTGTAAAGCGTCACTGATCACATCATGATAAACCCCAACCTTCTCAGGTAAAATGCGATTCACCACCGCCGGAACCGGCTCATCAGGCACGGTTTTTCCCTGCACCGCCGTCGCACTGGCAGGCACGGTCGGGCTCTGCGCCTTCAACGCCAGCGCCGCTTCAATCGGCCCAAGGATTGTCTGGTTCCAGCTCGAACTCACATCAGCAACTGTCGCCGAAACACCCTCATGAACAGCCGCTCCCTCACCATGGACTCCAGGCATCGTCAGGCTGACAACCGTCCCAGGCATGTAAATATCAGTCAGGATTTTCGGCAGTACTTCCGCAGCAATCCCGCTCACACCAATCGCTGGCATGCTCGGCCCCGCTTCCACTTTGACTTTAGCCAATCCAACCTCAGGCGCTGTTGCGGAAGTCACAGCGGCACGCAAACGGCTGTCACTTACCTCTAGCCCTTTGCTCTCATGCGTCGGCAGCGCTGGTAAAGCCGCATTCGCCACTTCCCCAGCAGCGGGCTCAATCCGTGCCAGCATGTCACTCAGGCTAACCGCCTTCATCATAGCTTGCTGTGAACCCTGCTTAGCCGTTGGCAAAGCGGCGGTTGCCATCATCGGCGCCGCCACAGGCCGAAGCCCCGGCGCAGCCTCAAACGGCACAGTTTTGTCAGCATGTACCATCCGTTCACCTGCAATCGGCATGGCCGGTTTTAAAGCCGCCTTCGGGGCCTCCTCGGCGGCAACCCCTCGCCCAGCGGCCCGCACCGCACCGGTCACGCTACCTGCCACACTTCGTGCGGTTCCGGCCATGGCTACATCCCATTGCCGTCCCACCGCTGTAATCGTAATAGGCTTCAGCGTCTCACCGCCTACGCGCCAACCATCCTTCAGCATGAGCACGCTCTCAGCCTTAAGCCCCGCACCTGGCCGTATCACCCAGTTAGCGCCGTCTTGCAAAACCTGCCAACTGCCACTCACGCCTCTCAGCACAATTCCACTAACACCATTGGCCTGTACCGGTTCACTCGTAACACCCTCAGGTAACTGGCCAACATCAAGTTCACCACTGTCAACCGGCATCACCACTACCAGTACATCTTGCCCTGGGCGCCACGCCGCCAGCCTCGCTGCGGTCGCCCGTACAAAGACTTTACCATCCACAGTGGAAACCCGCATGGCAGGCACTGCCCAGCCGGAGGGTATCAGGAATGTGGAAGCCAAAAACAGGGCACCGAGCAGCCTCATTGTCCACGCACCGCCAAATACACTCTGGAAACATCCAGATCTTTCTGTACCCTGATATCCGCAAATGCCGTCATAACGCCACTCTTGGCCAATTTATCCGTCATAGCAACTGCCTTTTGTGTCGCAGCAGTCAAGTCACCCTCTGCAGCCACCATAACAATACCAACAGGGTTCTTCCAACCTCGCAGAACGCCACCTAAACGGCCCCACGCCGCATCATCAACACCTGCAGGAATCGGATAAAGCAACTCACTCGCATTCCGGTCTTTCGGAACCATCCCTTTCCACACAGGGTCAACATCAATACGCTGCTGTAACAGGCTATCAAGGTACGCAAGGCCGGACTTCACCGGTGTTACCCGCACCACCGCATTGCTTCCACCATCAGGAATCAACGGGACAATAACGTTCTGCGTCGAAAACTGCGCCTGAAAACTCTCTGTTAAAGCCTGCCACTGGTCTCGCTCGAGGGATTGTGTCGAAAACAGGAGCACAAAGAAACACAACAAAAGGCTTGTCAAATCAACACAGGTTAATAACCAGGCCGTCTGGTTTTTCTCTAATTTAGGCGCTTGAACCTCATTCCATAAAGCTGGCCCAACCGGCGCCCACATATCATGCCCCACAGGCGCAGTAGCTGCTTGAACGGGCGCTGCAGGCTGGTTTACTGAGGGCGTCTCATCACTCACGGTGAAGTCCTTTCCTGAATGCCTTGAATTTGTCCGCCAGCATCTTCTCCAACTCGCTGAATTTGCAAGCCCACACTACCAGGCGTAACAATACCCGGCGTAATAATAACGCGCAGGCCCTCTGCCGTCGCAGGAATAACCTCCACACGCCCATGAATCGCCGCTATCGCAGCCGCAAAACCTGAAAGCCGTGCCACATCATCCATCCGTCCAGCCACCTGCCACACCAGCTTACTTTCACTGCCAGCAGCAGCTTGAAGGTTTCGCAATAATTCAGGTCTCACCAAACGACCTTGCGCATCAAACAAGGAGCTTAGTGGCAGGGCAATTTCAACCTTACCGGCATTACCAACCTGTGGGGCAACCCGTAATTCAATCCGGTTGGTCATCACACCCTGTACACGGCTGATAACCCCAGCTCGCCATCCAGCAGCGGGAAGGTCCTCCCCGGGGTTAGCATGCGGTTTCAGCATTTTGGAAGGCAATCCGTAGCCGTCAGCAACCTGCGCCATCACACTGTCGGAATGCTTGGTGTCTTTGGTCGCCATACTATTCAGAAGCACAAAAAATACCAGCAACAACAAATTCAGCGAAAGCAGCATCATCAGCGTACTGTCTCCGCTACTCATGGGTTTACTGAAGGTGACTTTGGGCTGCATCAGCACGGTTACACTAGCTTTCTTTAGGCACAGGCTAACAGAAACTTATGCCTGCCACCATCCCTCACTCGCATACAACTGCGCATCCCCAAACCAGTTATATAACGATAAAAGCGGCGCAAAGCGCCGCTTTTATCGTGAAGAAAGAGCCTATCGTCTCGGTGCATTTCCACTCAGCTCTTTCATGAGGTACGGAACATCCAGAATCATATGAACTTTACCGTCACCCGTAATGGTTGCACCAGAAATGGCCTTGTTATACTCAAACATTCCAGTTACCGGCTTAACAACCACTTCTTCCTGGCCAAGCAGGGCATCCACAACCAATCCCATGGCGCTGCTGCCTTCACGCACAACAACTACAAACCCTTTGGGAGCCATACTCGTGTCAACGTGAATCTCAGCTTCATCAGCATGGGTCATTTTCAAGGCATGCGTAAGGTTATCAAGGTAATACAGCGGCAAAGGTTCTCCACGCAGCTCGATCATATCCTGCTCATTGACACGATGAATCCCATCGGTCTTGAACTTGATAACCTCAGCAATATCACCAATCGGAATGGCAAAGCCCTCATTCTTGGCACCTACAATCAGGGCGTTCACAATCGCAAGCGTCAACGGCATATAGATACTAAAACAAGTCCCCATACCAAGCTCACTGCGGATATCAATACTACCCTGCAGGTTAACAATACGGGTATTTACAACATCCATACCAACACCACGGCCACTGACATCAGTAATTGTCTCGGCAGTCGAGAACCCAGGCGCCATAATCAATCGGATGGCCTCGGCATCACTTAACGCCGCCGCAGCTTCAGCATTAACCACTCCCTTCTTAACAGCCACCCTCCGAATAACATCGGGGTCAATTCCACGGCCATCTTCCTGGACCTGAATCACCACGTTGTTTCCTTCATAAAAGGCTCTGACCACCAAAGTACCCTCAGGGTGCTTCCCAATGGCCTTACGCTCTTCAGGTCCCTCAAGCCCGTGGTCAAGTGCATTACGGATCATATGCACCATCGGGTCAGCAAGGTCCTCAACCAAGCTCTTATCAACCTCAGTCATTTCCCCTTCAATAATCAGGTTAACTTCTTTGTTAAGCTGAGTTTTCAACTCACGAACCTGACGTGGTATTTTATCAAAAACCTTCTTAATCGGCTGCATGCGGGTGCTTAGTACACTCATCTGCAAATCTTGGGTAACGCGGCTCAGCTGCTCCATCGTACCAAAAATCATGCCGGAATTATCGAGCTCTTCAATAGCTTTACGTGTCTCAGCACCGCTAAGTTGACGCAACATCGTGTTGCGGGCGAGCACAAGCTCACCGACAAGGTTCATAACTTTATCAAGACGGGATGTTTCGACACGAATAGTATCATTCCCACCTTCTTCATTACGCCGCGGTTGTTGGCGTCGGTCCTCATTTTTGCGCTGTTCAACAGGAGGGGTTTTAGCAATCGCAGGGCCCACAGCAGCACTAGCCTCATGACTAGGCGCAGCCTCAACATGCTTTTTAACAGGCTTAATATCATCATCACCTTTGTCACGCTCGGGTGCGAGGGTTGGGTCATTTAATACTGCGGCTAAGAGTTCTGAATTAACACCGGGGGCCGCAGCAGGCACTAACTCTTTT
>JAIXZU010000034.1 GCA_027489415.1 Alphaproteobacteria bacterium | reverse complement strand
TGGCGATGCAGGAAAAGTTACGACGGGACGGGGTGCGGGTGCGTATCAGTTACCGGTACAGCTATGAACAGCTGGGGCGGCTGATGGGCTGTGACCGGAAGACGGCGTGGCGGCGTGTGCAGGAGGGCCTTGGCATGTTGGGTGAAAAACTGGTGGAGCTGAAGGTTGTTGCGCCGGTGGAGGCTGGTGAGCAAGTGCATGATAACTTTAAGAAGATGGTTTATTTTTATGATTTTAAGTAGGAAAGTAAAATAAGTGTTGACATGTGCCACGGGTTGGGGTACAAATAGGCATCGTACCGCTGGAGTTTCTCCGGCGGTTTTTTTGTTGGGAGGAACCTGGGAGGGATGGTATAGGGCGGGGGTAATATCGGCACGTTTGGCTCACCATGGGAGGTAACTAATGGTGGAGATACAGAATATGGCAGCGACGGCTGTGCGGGGAGGGGACGTTTGTCCCAACCCGCGTGTGGCTGGGCTGGTGGCTGGCGAGAAGAGTGTTCCTGATGAGGTGCAGGTGATTGCCGCCGTTGAGGGTTTGCTTGAAAAGGAGAGAACGGCAGAGTTTACCCAGATTAAGCGTGAGCTTGGTGTGGAGTTGGTTGAAACCGACGAAATGCTGTTTTTGAGTAACCTGAAAGACGAGCTTGCCCGGACTTTGCGGCCGGTGGATGACGGGGTTTTCCCGCCACGCCTTGCTAGGCTTAAGGAGAGGCGGCTGCGCAAGGAAGCCTGCGACGTGACCCACAGGGGCACGCAAGGCGTGCGCAACCCTGAGTTGGTGGAGTTACGCATTCATGTGCTGTTGCTGATGATGTACCAGTTCCGAGTGTCCCGTAATGAGGCGGCCGAACTGGTGCTTCAGAAAGGGCCGGGGTTGACCAGCCTTATACGGTTGCGGAACGCGATTGTGCGTTATGCCAGTGACGAGGAGTACGCTTATATGCCGTATTCCGACGGCAAAGGCCTGACCTACAGTGTGCACGTGGCCTGTTTGAGGGCGAAACACGTGGCCTTTGCCGGCCCGAAGTTGCCCGATGATACGGTGCTGGATACGCGCAAGAAGTACCGGTTCCGGTGCCTAAAGGTGCGGAAGCATCCGATATGGGCGGCGGTGCTGACCAGTGTGCGTACCCGCCGCGGGTGCCCCGCGTGCGGGAATACCCGTAAAGGACGCCGTAAAGGATGAGCAATGCTGCTGAACCACGACTGAACGACGAGAAAGGCGCCAGCGGGCGCCTTTTTTGCCTTGGTGGGGATTGTGCAGAAGGTGCGAATAAAGTATACAACACATTAACTTATACCGTTTTTACTCACCGAGGAGGCAACCATGGTGAAGACACCTGAAGAACGGGCGGCTTTGGCGGCCCGATTTATGCAACGACACCGGACGGTGGAGGGGAAGGCCAAGGTAGTGCCTCCGGTTGAGGTTAAGGCCCAGACGAAGCTTGTTCCGTTAAACGTTTCTCAACCGCGTATCAAGAAAGTTGCCCCTGCTGTGGGGGAGCGTTCCAAGCGTGACTTGAAAGTCCTTCGAGAAATTGAGGTGTTGAAACGGCTAAAATCAAAGCTTTTGGCGGCGTTACGGCCTGTGGGCGCGGATGGTGTTAAGCCACCTGTGCTGCGGCGTTCGTTGCGAAAGCTGCGGAAGGATGCTGTTTATGACACCCACACGGGAGGATATGGGCCGTTTGATTCCGAGCTGACGGAGTGGCGGATTCATGTGGTGCTGTTGGTTTCTTATCAGCATAGCATTTCCGTATGGAGTGCCATGGAACACATGGCTAAGACGTATGGTTTGAAGAACGCGGCCCTGCAAAGCAGTTATGAGCGGTATGCGACGGATGAGGAGAATGAGTATCGGCCTTATACGAACCCGTCATGGGGGCACAAGGAGCGTATGTGCTACAAGGAGCATGCGAACCACCTTGCAACCAGAGGGATTGCGTTTCTTGACCCTTATTACCCGCCGGAGTGGCCGATGGATTCCCAAGAAAAGTATATGTTCCGGTGCCTGAAAGTGCCGGAACATAAGCCCTGGGAGGCAAGGCTTACTGACGTGCGAACCCGAAGCGGTTGCCGGAAGTGTGGGCAGCTGGTGATGGCCGAGAAGAGAAAAGCCTATTGGCAAGCCAAGCGGGCTGCCAGAGCAACACCTGAGAGCGAATAAGTTAGAAGGCACCCTGCGGGGTGCCTTTTTGTGTTTGATAAGGGGATGAAAATTGTGTATGCATTAAGTATGGAGGTGGCCGAAGGCCGCTACAACATCTGGAGCGTTTTATGGAAGCGAGGACTTTCCGTAATGTGTGGCAGAGATTTGATGCCTACTGCCAATGGTGGCCGTGGAATGAGCGGAGGCTTATGCTTCCGCGGGTTATCCAGGACGACACTTTTGAGGAGGTGCTGACGGGGCTTGAAAGGCTTAGCCAAGCAAGCACCAAGCCGATTCTTCTGGTATGTGACAGCAATGGCGGGGCGCTTAACCCTGGCTACAAGCTGGCGGATGCGGTTTACCACTGCAAGGCGCCCGTCGTGACTGTGGTTGAAACCGAAGCGGCCAGTGCGGCTGTGACGGTATTCGCGGCAGGGCGCTTGCGCCTGATGTTGCGGGGGGCACAGTTGGGTATGCATAGCATCCGGCTGACAAGCAACGGTTACACGCCGGATGAGGCCGTGCATTATGCGAAAGTGGTTGGTTCCCAGCACGCGATTGCCTTCAGCATGAGCTTCAAGCGCAAAGAACGGCAAGACCGCGAAAGGCTGGAACAACTGGCTGGGCGGGTATTGCCTGATGTGCTCTTCGGGAAAGACTTACTTTACCTGAATGCAACGCATGCCCAAGGTTTTGGCCTGTGTGACGGGACTTACGCCGAGCCGTTCACGGCGTGGTGGAAAGCCCGCATGCTGACGCCAAGGCCGCAAGCCAACGCAAACTGACAGAAAGGCGCCCGAAATGGCGCCTTTCTTATTGCCCGAGGGAAGTGCTTAGCCTACCAAGGAGCCTTACAAAACATGCATAACAGAATGGAAACCCGCGTTTGAGACGGAGAGCTTTGGTGAAGAAAAAACATATTCTGATGGTGCTGGGCTTTGTTGGCGCGGTTCTGTTTGGAGTGAGCCAGCAGACGGATGTCATTCGTGGCAGAGTGGTTGGTGTACATGACGGCGACACGTTGACCGTGCTGGATGGTGCGATGCAGACGCATAGAATCCGGATGGCGGAGATTGATGCGCCGGAGAGTAAACAGGATTTCGGCTCGCGTTCCAAACAGATGCTTTCCGGCATGGTGTATGGGCGCGAGGTTGAAGTGGTTTCCGAAGGGCTTGACCGCTACAAGCGTGAAGTGGGCCGCGTAACCGTTGAAGGACGGGATGTGAACCGCGACATGGTGGCGCAAGGTGGGGCGTGGGTGTACCGCGACTACCTGAAAGACCAAAGCCTGCTTGAGGTGGAAGCCCAAGCGAAAGCCAGCAAGGTGGGGCTTTGGGGCGTGAGTGAAAGCCCTGTTCCCCCATGGGAATGGCGCAAAGAACAGCGCAAAAAATAAACTGAGAACGATACTAAGGCACCCTGCGGGGTGCCTTTTTCATGGAAGGAGGTGGACGGTGGGGGATTTCACGACAAAAGGGCACCGGATGAATGAGGGGCTGCGACAGCGTGTGATTGAGGCGCTTGCAAGCCGCGAGGGCGCGACCATGAAGGATATTGCCGCGCGGCTGGGGATTACGAGGCATACGTTACGGGATTACATGACCCGCGAGGTGCTGAACGCCGTGGATGACTTGCGCGAAGCAATGAAACAGCCGGGCATTGAGATGGTGGACCGTGCGATGCTGGTACAGGCCTGCAAGGGCAATGTGGCGGCGGCGCGGCTGGTTTACCTGCGGATGGCGCAGAAAGGGCAGGGGCCTAGATTGCCGACTTTGGATGAAATGGAAGCAGAGCTGAGGGCTTTGCGCGCGAGAGAATTAAGAAACAAGGAGACGACTGATGGTGAAACTTCTGGTGATGCTGCTGCCGTGGTTGATGGTGAAAATCGATGAGCTGATTGTGCTGCTGAGAGAGAGGCGCGGGTGCCGGGACCAGCGGGTGCAGGGTTGCCGTGACGAGGAGGTGTGATGGACCTTCCGACACGCAAAGCCCGCCTTGCCGAATGGCTGCGCGAGCTGAAGGACGACCCGTGCAGGTGGTATGTGCCGCATGCGAAGCAGCGGGAGTTCCATAGGGCGGGACACATTGCGCGGGAGCGCCTTTTTTTGGCGGGTAACCGTGTGGGCAAGACGCTGGCGGGGGCGGTGGAGATGGGG
>JAIXZU010000112.1 GCA_027489415.1 Alphaproteobacteria bacterium | reverse complement strand
ATCTCGCGCGTGCGCTCGGTCACACTGACCAACATGATGTTCATCACCCCAATACCCCCCACCAGCAAGCTAATCGCCGCCACCGTTCCCAGCAGAATCGTCAGCGTGCTCTGCGTCGTGCTCACCATCTCCAGCAGGCTCGCGGTGTTTCGAATACTGAAATCCTCCACGCCGCGGTGCCGTGCCTTAATCAACTCACTCACCGCCGTTTGTGTCGCGTCAATCTGCGCCACATCATCCACCATCACGTTCAATCCGGTCACGTAATTGCCGCCGAACAACCGCACCAAACCGGTCGTAATCGGAATATACGCCACATCGTCCTGGTCACTACCCATAATGCTCGCGCCCTTCGCCTCCAGCACGCCCACCACTTCAAACGGAATATTCTTCACCAGCACCTTTTCGCCAATCGGGTCGGTCAGGGGGCCGAACAAGCTGGTCGCCACCGTCTGTCCCAGCACAATCACCGGCGCGTAGCTGCTTACGTCCCGCGCCGTGAAGAAACTGCCCTTGGCCACCGCCCAGTCGCGTGTCACCGGCAACCCCTCGTTGACGCCGGAAATACTGGAGGCATAATCATTGCTGCCATAGCGCATCGTGTAGCGCCCGCTGCGTTCCGGCACCACCACCCGAATATTCGGCAACTCCGCCACCGCCTCACCGTCACTCACCAGCAGGGTCGCGTTGTCACCGCTGTTGCGCACCCCCGGCGCCCCCGGCCGCACACTCAGCATGTTGGTGCCCATGGCGGAAATCTGGCTCACCACCTTTTCGCTGCTGCCATTACCCACCGCCAGCATCGTCACCACGCTCGCCACACCAATCACAATCCCCAGCAACGTTAATGCGGTGCGGAAGATATTCACCCGCAAACTCCGCAAAGCTGTCTGAATCGCCTCACCCACCTCCGGCAAAGCCGACGAACCCCGCTCCACGCCACGTGCAACCACTTCTGCACGGTCCGCCCGTGTGCCTTGTGTCCGTGTGCCCTTGTGCCCGGAGTCCGAGAGCACCCGCCCATCCTGAATCCTTACCTGCCGCTCCGCATGCGCCGCCACCGCTTCATCGTGCGTAATCACAATCACTGTGCGCCCTTCCGCATGCAGGTCTTTCAACAACTGCATCACTTCCTTGCCGCTCGCGCTGTCCAGCGCGCCGGTCGGCTCGTCGGCCAGAATCACCTTGGCGTTGTTCATCAGCGCCCGCGCAATCGCCACGCGCTGTTGCTGCCCGCCGGAAAGCTGGCTCGGCCTGTTCGCCACCCGTTGCGCAAGTCCCAGCTTGGTCAGCAGTTCCTTCGCCCGCTGGCTGCGCGCCTCGCGCGGCATACCGGCATAAATCGCGGGTACTTCCACGTTCTCACCCGCACTGGCGGTGGCCAACAAGTTATAGCGCTGGAACACGAACCCGAAGGTCTCGCGCCGCAACTCCGCCAGCCGGTCACCCTCAAATCCGGCCACATCCTGTCCGTCAATCATATAGGTGCCTGTGCTCGCCTTGTCCAAACACCCCAGAATATTCATGAGGGTGGACTTTCCGGAGCCCGACTGCCCCATGATCGCCACAAACTCACCGCGCGCAATCTCAAGGTCCACGCCGTCCAGCGCGCGCACCACGGTCTCACCGCTCTGGTAATACCGCCCGATTCCCTTGAGGCTGATCAACGCCGCCATTAGAACCGCGGTCCCATCGCGCGCCGCCCACCGCTGCTGCTACTACCACTGCTCGTAGCCGTCGGCACCGCCACCGTATCGCCCACCTTCAACCCGCTTTTCACTTCGGCCATGCTGCGGTTCATCAGCCCCACCACAATCGTCTTACTCACCATCGTCTCGCTACCTTCACGCTCTGGCACGAAAATCTCATACTTGGTGCCTGTCGCCACGCGCCCGCGCTTTTTGCCCAGCGCGGTCACCGGCACCAGCACCGCCCCTTTGGCTTCACCCACCACGAAGTTCATCTGCGTGCTCATCCCCGTCATCAGGCTGCGGTCGGTGTTGGCAATGTCCGCCAGCACATTGTACAGCACCACGTCATTCACCACTTCGGGGGAGGGGATAACCTGCCCCACCACTGTCTGCCAGCGCGTGTCGCTGCCAAGGGTCGTGAAGTACACCGGCATGTTGGGGGTCACTTTGCCCACGTCCGCCTCGGCCACCTGCGCCCGCACGGTCATGGTGTCAAGGTTGGCCACTTCCACCACTGTCGGCGCGGTCTGGTTGGCGTTCAGGGTCTGGCCAACCTTGGTCGTCTGGCTCACCACGGTCCCCGCAATCGGCGCGTAAATTTTCGTATAACCAAGGTTGGTCTTCGCCTCATTCAGTTGGGAGGTCGCCTGCTCGATCTGCGCCTCTAAATTCTTCATATTCGCCAGCGTCGTCTCAAAGGCATCCTTGCTCACCGCCTGCGCTTCCACTAGCTGCGCATTACGGGCGTGCTGCTGCTTCGCCAAATCCAGTTGCGCCCGCAGCGCCTTCACCTGCGCCTGTGTCTCCTCAAGGCGGCTCTCGTACACCCGCGGGTCAATTTCGGCTATCAACTGGCTCGCACTCACATCCTCACCCACCTGCACATACAGCTTGGTCAGCTGGCCGCTCACCTGCGCCCCCACATTCACGAATTCCTTCGGCTCCAGCGTACCCTGCGCGATCACGGTCTCTTCAATATCCCCTTGGCTCACGGCGGTCAGCGTGTAGGGCTTCACCTCGTCGGTGGCGGTGGCCGCCAGCCAACCCCATAGGCCTAGCCCCAGCAGCACGGCCACCACGGTTAAACTGGTCTTCGGTCGGCGTTTCAAAACAGCAATCATCAGCAGGTCTTCTTTATGTTCACTCCACCATAACGCATCACGGCGCCATTTTCCTGCGCTGCCCATCATTGCATCGCTCAAAAAACATCATACAAAATGCAACTGCCCATTCACCTCCCGCGCAGTTTCCTTACATTCACCATCCATGGGCAACACGAATCCGCACCCAGCAACGTTTTGCCAGAAAATGGTCCGCGCACGTTCCATCTGCTATCCATAACAAAAACATAGTAATAACATAAACTTAACCGGTCAGGTTGTACCCGTAAATTCTTGACATTTCACCCGAAATACCGTATAATATCATTATTCTAATCAGTAAAAACAAAGCCCACAGCGCCAAATGCGTGCAACCACGGGAACATACACTCCCCCAACCTGTTTCCTTCTCGTTCAACCTCAATAAGGAAAATTCAAAATGCCCCGCACCGCCACCCAATCCATGCCCCGCACCAAGCAGGCCGCAGCCCAAACCAAGCGCGCCGCGAAAGAAAGTGTCGATGATATCAAAGCGGATATGGCCACACTGCGTGAGCGCCTCGAAGCCCTCGCCGCCGCCGGCGCCACCGAAGGCATGCACAACGCCCAGCAGGTCTTCGCTCGCCTGCAAACCCGCTTCGATGACTTCCTGAAGACCGACTTCGCCGAGGAACTCGGCGTCAACGCCGCCCTTGAAAAAGGCCGCGAAGCGTCAGAGCAAGCTTCTGAAAAAATTAAGGAAAACCCGCTGCAATCCGTCCTCATCGCCGCTGGCGTCGGCGCCATCGTCGGCTTCCTGATGCGTAAATAACAATAATAACAGTAAGTTAAGATATAATCCATGAGTCTCCTTGGCCTCCTGACCGAAGTCCTCGCCCGTCCCGCCCCCGCCAAACGGGCCGCCAGCCTCATGGATGCCCTCCTCTGGCGGGGCCTTCTCGGCCTCGCCATTCTCTTTTTACTCCTCGCCTTCTGGCGGGTGCTGGAAGCCAGCGTCGGCCCCATTTTGGCCCCGCTCATCATGGCCGCAGCCTTGGCCATGGCCGCCTGCATCCTCGCCTTCACCGAGGCCCGCCGCCGCAAACGCATCAAGGACGAAACCCCGGCCCTGGCCCCGCTCATCGCCACGGTGCTGGAAATCGCCTTCGCCCCCAAACTCGTCCGCTGGATAGCCCTCGGCAACCTGCTCTACGAAACCTTCATCACTGGCACGGGCCCGCTTGCTAAGGGTAAAGCCACACCCAGAGGGCGCCGCTAATGTCGCTCCTCAACGGGCAACTCGCCCGTCTCTGGCGCATTCCGGAAGTCAGGCTCCTCGCCTCATTGGGCCTGATCTCCGGCCTCCTCGCCATGTTCTTCGAACTCGCCGATGAAGTCATGGACGGGGACACTCACACCCTGGACACCGCTCTCCTCCTCGCCTTCCGCACGACCGACCCCGCCGACCCCATCGGCCCGCAGTGGCTGGAAATCATGATCTCCGACATCACCGCCCTGGGCGGCATCACCGTCCTCACCCTCATCAGTACGCTGTCCATCATCTATCTGCTCATCCGCGGCAAATCGCTGTCAGCCGGCCTCATTGCCTTT
>JAIXZU010000018.1 GCA_027489415.1 Alphaproteobacteria bacterium | reverse complement strand
GTCAGACTTTTACGGAACACGAGCAAAATGACGAGCCAAGTGTAGGTGAGGATGCTGAACATTGTGACCGCCGCCGCGATTGAAATAACTATCAGCGCCTGTTCTGGATCAGACCAAATTATATTTTCCGGCTCAGCCCGAAGTATATTGAGCAAGAGCCATATATAGATCGTTATCCCGCTGAGGACCCATGGTAAGGGATTATAACTTTCGGTTAGTTTCATTGAGATGCCTAAAAAACCGAGAAAAGCCAAGGCCATAGCGAGGGGGCTTGTGAAGAGGATGCTGTAAACCAGATTGAATAGTTCGAGCATTTTGAGGGCTTTCTGGCCTAGGGCCGGTAAGAGGGAGTGAAGATGCTATTTGACATATGTATACAGTAATTATGATAAAAAGTCAAGGGTTGAGGGACGTTAATGGGGCGGGGTACAAATGCAGCAAGCCCGCCTTGGGGGCGGGCTTGGAGGCGGCTTGGCGGCTGTGAGAGATGGTTAGGGGAGGGTGATGGTTTTGACTTCGAGGTATTCTTCGAAGCCAAAGAGGCCTTTTTCGCGGCCGTTGCCGGAGTGTTTGTAGCCGCCGAAGGGCAGGGACGGGTGCGGTTTGGTGCCGCCAATGTTGACTGTGCCGGTGCGAAGCTGGCGGGCGACGGCGTTGGCGCGGGGCAGGGAGCCGGAGACGTAACCGGAGAGGCCGTAGCGGCTATTGTTGGCGATGCGGACGGCTTCTTCCTCGGTATCATATGGAATAATGACCAATACGGGGCCGAAGATTTCTTCCTGCGCCACTGCCATGTTTTCGGTGACGTCCGTGAAGATGGTTGGTTTGACGAAGTAGCCGGTGGGCAGGGCTTGGCCCGGGCCGCCGGTGAGGACGGTGGCGCCTTCGGATACGCCTTTTTCAATCAGCGTTTGGATACGGTCGAACTGCACTTTTGAGACGACGGGGCCGAGAGTGGTGGCCTCCAGGGTGGGGTTTCCGAGTGTGAATTTTTCGGCTTCAGCTTTAGTGAGGGCGTTGACTTCAGCTAGGCGCGAGCGCGGAACGATGAGGCGCGTGGCGGCGGAGCACGACTGGCCACAGTTGACGAAGCAGAGGTGGACGGCCCCAGGGGCGGCGGTGGCGAAGTCGGCGTCATCCAGCAGAATATTCGCGGATTTGCCGCCGAGTTCCTGCGTGACGCGCTTGATGGTGGGGGCGGCTTGTTTGGCGACGTCGATTCCCGCACGGGTGGAGCCGGTGATGGAGACCATGTCAATATGGGGGTGCGACGAGAGGGTGGCGCCGACGACGGGGCCCGTGCCGTTGACGAGGTTGAAGACGCCTGCGGGCACGCCGGCTTCGTGGAAGATTTCCGCAAAGAGTAGCGCGGTGAGGGGCGAGTATTCCGAGGGTTTCAGCACCATGGTGCAGCCGGCTGCGAGGGCCGGGCCGACCTTGAGCATGACTTGGTTGGCGGGCCAGTTCCATGGCGTGATGAGGGCGCAGACGCCGACGGGTTCGCGTACGACTAACCCGTTGGCCATGGGGGTTTCGAAGGTGTAGGAGGCGAGAATATCCCGCACGATTTGGAGGTGGGTGAGGCCGACCTGGGTTTGGGATTTGCGGGAGAAGTCTATCGGGGAGCCCATTTCCGCGGTAATTGTTTGGGCGATTTCCTCGAAGCGCGCTTGGTAGAGGGCGATGATTTTGTCCAGCAGCGACAGGCGGTATTCCCGTGAGGTGGTGCTGTAGCTGGGGAAGGCTGCGACAGCTGCGGCGACGGCGGCGTTTGCGTCCGCCTCATTTCCCATGGCGATGGTGGCGAGGGGGGCTTCCGAAGCCGGATTGATGACGGTGTGGGTGGCGGTGCCGTGTGGGGGTACAAACTGGCCGTTGATGTAGAAGTGATGGGCGTGGGGGTACGTCATGGCCGTGGCTTTCGGGTAGATTTGGCTCAGGGACTGGAAAGAGTGGAGCGGGTGGACGGAATCGAACCGACATGGCTAGCTTGGAAGGCTAGAACTTTACCACTAAGCTACACCCGCAACGGAGTTCTACTTACGTTTATTCGTTCTAAAAAGCAAGAGCCCCCGTGGTGGGGGCTGTGCTTTTTTTGGGTTCGGCTAGCCGAGCAGGAGCAGTAGGCCGAGCACCGCAGCGATAAGGCTGACGAGGCTGACGGCGGGGTTCTTCTGGGCGTAGGCGATGGCGTTGTCTATCCAGGCCGGGGCGGGGGGATTGCTGCGGCTGCTGGACGGAATGGCGTGCAGGTGCGCGGAGGCAGATCGGGCTGCGGCTGCGGCATGCGTGGGGGTTGGTTTGGACGCGACGACCTTGATGGCAGGCTTGGCGGCTGGTTTGGCAGCCGGTTTGCTGGCGGCCTTAGGGGCGGGCTTGGCGGCTTTGGCAGGAGCCTTTACTGGTGCCTTGGCAGCGGGTTTTGCAGACTTGGCAGCGGATTTTGCTGCGGGTTTAGCGGTTTTTTTGGAGGGGGCCATGGGGTGCGCGACCTTCTATTACTGTTGTTATTAAAGGCAAGACTAACGGCTTTGAAAGGTGTGTGCAAGCTGTTTGCAAGGCAGAGCGCGATTTATGGTTGACAGGTGTGGCGCGGGGGGATAGAGAGACGGCTGTGTCGCGGGGTGGAGCAGCCCGGTAGCTCGTCAGGCTCATAACCTGAAGGTCGTTGGTTCAAATCCAGCCCCCGCAACCAAGAGATTGAAAACCCCGCTTTGGCGGGGTTTTGGTTTTTTGGCTTTAGGCTGGGGTGTTGGCGGGGGTGGTTGTTGGGTTGTTGAGGTGGCGATGTGATTGCGAGGGCTGGGGTTTTATGCCGGTAGCGTGGTAGGACAGAATTTGCTCGGCGGTGGTGAAGTTGCGGAGTTGGAGGCGTTCCCGTGCGTACTGGAACGCCTTGCGCACGAGGCGGCTGTAGGGTGTGAGTGTGAGGTAATGCCCACCCCTGTTCTGGCTGGAGAGCATGGCCCAGAGTTTTTCATAGTTACCCGGGATGGTGATGCCGGCTTTCTGGAGCGGGAGTGAGCGTTTCACCGCGATAAAGGTGGTGGTGGTGCCGGTGGCGGCTACGACTTCAAAGCCGGCGATTGTGAGCAGGGCGCGCAGTGTTTCCGTATTAAAATTATAGACGTGGGCGTAGTGGAAGCGTGTGGTGGGTGAGTGGCGGAGGCTCGCGATGTCCGGCACTGAGATTGCGAGGAGGCCGCCCAGCGGGAGGAGCGTGTTGATGCGTGTGAGGGTGTCCAGCGGTTCGGGCATGTGTTCGAGCACGTGGTTGAGATTGACGATATCGAAGCTTTCCGGACCGTAGCCGGATTTTTCCAGCGTGGTGTGCGTGACGGGAAGAGCTAAGTCCTCCTGCGTGTAGGTGGCGTAGCCTTGGTTCGGTTCGATACCGACTGCGGACAGGCCTTCATGCCTTGCCATGAAGAGGAATTCCCCGCTGCCGGAGCCGATATCCAGCAGCCGTTTGTGCTGCTGGGTGGTGTGGCTGAGGATTTCCTGTACCCGTTTGCGGGCTTGTGGGGCGTAGCGCAGGGCGTGCTTCAGTTTGGGTTAGAAGCTGGACTTGTAGCTGAGGCGGTAGCTTGAGGTGTAGAAGGCGTCGAGTTCTTCGCGTGTGGGCATCGGGTGGGAATGAACCAGCCCGCAGGAGGTGCAGATGACGGTTGTTAGCACCTGCTGGTTGCGGCCGCGGTTTGAGACCACCCGGCGTTCCGTTTGGGTGCAGACCGGA
Source organism: Alphaproteobacteria bacterium (assembly GCA_027489415.1). Taxonomy (GTDB): domain Bacteria; phylum Pseudomonadota; class Alphaproteobacteria; order UBA2136; family UBA6156; genus UBA6156. Next base: position 640 of record JAIXZU010000018.1, on the reverse strand, counting down.
CAGGGGAAGCTGGCATTCAGGAACGTGCCGATGGCGGGTGTTGCGGGCTGAGGGGAGGGGGTGGGCATGGGGAGTGTCCTTTTTTAACTATGCCCATGCTAGGGGAGAATTATGACAGAAAACTTACAGCTTTTTGTAAGTATGGTAGATTGCCTGCCATGCGCATTTTACTGATTGAAGATGACCAGATGCTGAGCGAGGCCCTGACTTCCGGCCTTGAGCGCGACGGCTACGCGGTTGACAGTGTAGCGCGGCTGGATGATGCGATTGTTGCCATTGATACAGAGGTTTACGCGTGTATTTTGCTGGACCTTGGGTTGCCGGATGGTGATGGATTGACCGTGCTGAGCCATTTGCGGGCCAAGCGCGCGACGACGCCAGCGATTATCATGAGTGCGCGTGACCAGTTGGATAGCAAGGTTATCGGGCTTGATGCGGGGGCTGATGATTACCTTGTGAAGCCGTTTGATTTGCATGAGCTGAAGGCGCGCATAAGGGCGGCCTGCCGACGGGGAAGCCAGCAGCCCGTGCAGGCAACGTTGGTGTGGAGACAGCTTGAGCTTGACGTGAACACCCTTGAGGCCCGTTACAACGGGCAGGATATTACGCTCAGTTCCAAGGAATTCCGGCTATTGCAGCG
>JAIXZU010000023.1 GCA_027489415.1 Alphaproteobacteria bacterium | reverse complement strand
TGTTCCGGGACCCTAACGACAAACTGAGTCTCACCCCTGCCCCCGAGACAATCCGCAACGCGCTGGGCAAATATGGCCTAACCCTCGCGGATATCGGCTCATCAGAAGAGGAACTCAACTCACTCGTCGAGCGTAATGCACGCCTGCAGGCATCAGAACACCTGCTACGCGCACTCACCGGGTTAGCATGGTCGCTGTATAATCTGGAGCAGTTTGAAAAAATCCGTGCGTTCCTGAAGGCGGACTATGCCTCCTTCGGCACATCGGAAAAGGAAATCAAAACCTGTGCGCGCAACCTTCATCTGGCGGCAGCCAAAGTGCTGCTGAAGGAAATCCAGCGGCCGCACCGGGGGGACTCCTTCGCATCCACCAACCCGAATCCGGACAATCTCGCAAGGCTGGAAAAGCATCTGGCACAGGCGAACGCAACTTGTGCAGCCCTCGGCTTAACCGCAAGTGAATGGGAGGCTATTAAAAAACAGCGCCTGCTCTACCATGCCATCTGGTTCGTCAAGATGCTCCACGAGAGCCTCGCGTTCTACGAGGACCCTCTCCTCAAAAACGACATCATGGCCATCGGCAAACCATGGCACATGCCGGAAAAGTTTCTGAGCCTGATTCACGGCCTTCTGGCCCAAACTGGTGAAACCCCGCAAGCCATCGGCCTCTCGGAGGAGGACGTCCAAAACCTCACCCGCCGTGCCGCCTTCATCCGCTTGGAGCAAAATATCGATTTCCTGAAAGACAAGCAGGAAGACTGGAAGCGGAAGCACATTCAAGCGGCCGTCGATGAAATCCGGCAGGACATGGCAACCTATGCGTTCACATGGGAAGAAACCGGCATCACACGCCGCCAGTTCAACTACCATGTCCAGAAATGGGGCGCCCAATAACCGCTCTAACGTCACACTGGCCTCATCTTCGGATGAGGCCTCTCTTTATGCCATACCGCCGTCAGGGCCCCAAGCCCCGCCCCCGCAGCATCAAGCCTTCCCAGCCAAGTCCCGCACCACCCTCACTCGTAGCCCCCTGTTCACTGTTCACTTAATACTGTTCACTAAAAAAGCCCGCCAAAGGCGGGCTTTTTCGTATCTCGGCAGCGCCGTCAGTTCATGTTCTCAAGGAAGCCGTCCGGCAACTCCCGCACACCAATGCGCACAGGCCGCTGGTAAGCCGCCACACAGGCATCCAGCCCGTGTATCCGGCCCCCCACGAACACCTGTCCGCGGTAGCCTGTGCCTTCGCCGTTGGGCACCACCACCAGCCACTTGCCGGAAATGTTCTTGTAGTTCTCGCCGTCATACAACTGCTTCAGGCCCCTGCCCTTGCTGGGCTCCAGAAAGTCCACGTCCGGCAGGCCGGAAGGGCCGGTCTGGAAGTACATGTTGCCGTCGCGCTCCATGTTGCCGTCAATCTTGGCAATACGCACGGGCACCACCGGCTCGTCAATCGCCGCAGTCATTTCTTGCCAGAAAGCGGCAATCGAGCGGTCACAGGCACTGTCCACAGCGGGCATCAGGTTCTCCTGTGCCACCGCAGCACTCGCTGCACTCATCATCAGGGCCGCAAGGCCGGTTTTCATCACAAACGTCATCTTCAGCTCCTTAAGCCAAACAAGTTAACGCAAAATGCATACACTTTTCATAAACTCTCGACAACTAAAAAAGGGAGCCAAAGCCCCCTGATTACTGATCACAGATTACTGATCACTGATCACAGATCACTTAATCGCCTCACTAGTCTTGGTTTCCCGCGTCCCGTCCGGCTTGTCCATCATCACGGTGGAGCGTGTCCGGATGTTCCCATTGGCACAACTGTCAATCACCACAACGGTCGTCACGGTCACGGTTTGAACCACTTCGGTCTTGGTCGCATTGTTGCTGGCGGTCACCTTGTCACAGGTCTTGGTCTCGGTGCCGGATGTCCCGCCAGAACTGGAGGACCCACCGGAACTCGAACTCCCACCAGTACTATCCGTCTCCTCCTCTTCACCACCACCCATCACTTTCTCCATCACCTGGCTCACCATCTGCTGGGAAACCTGCCCCAACATACTCTTCATCATGTCGCTGGAGAGCAGGTTGCCGCCCAGCATCTGGCCAAGGCTCTGCTGCGCATTGGCAACCACGTCCTGCAGCGCACCCGTGGCGTTTTGCACAAGCCCGGCAGCTCCACCGGTACCCACCGGCGCATTCGTATTCACCGCCGCTCCCGTCAACTCAACAGGCGGGCATTCCTTCTCAGCCGCAGCATTCGCCTTGTCATAGGCAGCCTTATCACCCTTGGCACATGCCTTTAATCCATCTTGGGAAGCCTTGATACAAGCCGCACTCGCATTCGCACCAGCCTTGCTGGCAATCGCCGCCTGATTCCCTGCTAGCTTGCTCGCCTCGTCGCTGTCCATCTCACACAATTTCTGGGACTTCGCATCCGCCACCGCCTTCTTATCCGCCGCCGCATCAGCGCCCACACTTCCGGCTTTGGAATTGTCCATGCTGCTGGCTTTATTACCCGCCTTCACCCCATTCTTACTCCCCGCCAACCCAAAGCCCTTCTGGGTTTCATCAATATCCATCCCCTCACCGGCACCATTCACGGCATCGTAAATGGCCTTCACCCCCTCTGGCTTCTTAGTAACATCCACCCCCAGCACGCTGGTTTCCGCCTTGTAACTGCCGTCGTCACCAATGGTCACAATAATTGTATCTCGCGCCGTCTTCGTCGCCGCAGTAACAGCCGGCGCCTGAATCCCACCGACAGCCTCCGGCGCAGGGTCGCCAAAGCGCCCCATGTCAAAGCCCTCAGCCACCACCAGCCCTATGGGCAGGGCAATTGCCAGCGCAGCCAGCGCAACACCGGTTTTCATCAAGGTCTTCATGGTCATCGCTTTCTCTTGGGGGGCAGTCTGGGGGGTAAGGCTCACAGGGTATCTCCTAGTACGTACATACAGAACGGATCTGCTCAAGGCTTTCCTGCGAAACCGGCACACTTCCGCACTTCTGGGCAATCAGAGCAATATCGTAACCTTTCAGGTCTTCGTATTTGCTCACATTCAAGCCCGAAGTCGCCGCCGCCGTCTCCAGCGTGGAGCCCGAATCCACCGTCCAGCTACCGGTGGAAACCGTCGCGGTGCCCCCACTGCTCGAACTGCTACCCGTGCTTCCACTGCTGCCGGAATTGCTATTGAACAACCCGCTGGTAATCAGGTACGCCAGCGCATCATTGGTGCTTAAGTTGCTGGTGCCACTGCCACTCAGAATACTCCCGAGGTTCACACCACCCACGTTCACATTATTCAACGCACTTGCTAACTGCGTGGGAAGCCCACCGACACTCACACCACCACTGGAGGTCCCGCCCCCGACAATCGACGCAATATTGCTCGCCGTCGCAGTCGCCCCATTATTCAAGGCCCCCAGCGCATTGTTCGCAATGTTGGTCCAGCTCGCACCGTTACGGGCCACGTTCCCCACAAACAGCTGGCTACCGGTGTTGTACCACCTTGAAGCCGTGTCCATCTCAATCCCCACACCACCGGTGTTCAGGGAATACGCATACTGGGTCAGGTTCATCCCGTTGTAAGTGTCACTGGTGGAAAGCCCCGCCGCCGTGAAGCGCTTAATCGCGGTCTGGTTCAGGTCGTGCGTCTGCACCAGTGCAAACTGGGCTTCTTTCACGGGGTCACTCATAATTTCATCGTAAGTGTACGGGAAATCATACTTCTGGCGTATCCGCTCAATTTCACCGGGAGAGAAGTGGTTATAAGTCCCGCGGTCAATCCGTCCGGTTTTCGTAACACTGGAGGTATTCTTCCCGATACCCGACTCCAACCCGGACTTCACCAACGCCTGCTGCGCATCCATATCGGTAAGGCTAATCCCCTGCTCTTTCAGGTACTGCCCGAAATCAGTCGCGGGGTTTTTACCTTGGGCATACAGGTTCAGCATCCGCGCCACGTTTTCGGCCTGCGCACCTTTAAGCCCGGTGGCCGAGGTAATGTCCGCCGCCGTCACCTGTTTCAAACCACCACTTTGAATGTACGCATCACGCAATTGCTTATCCAGCGCCGCATTACCGGTGCTGGGCAAGGCATCCGCCGCCGCAATCAGGTTGCTGGTTTCTCCAATGCTCACACTTTTCACCGGTACTTGGTTATAGGCAAAGGTCGGCACGGTCACTTTGTTGGCCCATGTGCTCACGGGGTCAAAGTTGAAGTTCTTAATCATATCATTGGTCACGGGCACCACTTTGCTGGTCACCACCTTCACACCGCTGTTGGCAAGGTCGGGCGCATTCGCATCGGCCCGAATAAAGGTGTCGGTGTTCTGCACACCGTTGTCGTTGCTGAAACCACCAAAGTTGGCCGTGTTAATCTTGTTATCCAGCAGGCGGCTCGCTGCCGTCTGCGGCACGCTGGGCGTCGCGGCAGGCTGCGCTGTGGTTTCCTCAGTCCCCTTGGCGGAAGGCCCACCGAGGGACTTCGGCGTCGCCGTCGCAATATCCGCACCCACCAGTTTGCACAGGCCCTCTTTAATCTTGAAATTCTCGGTGCTCGGCTCTTTGGCCGCCTTCTTGGTGGCGTCGTCACAGGCTTTCTGGGCCTTGTCCTTGTCTTCTTGGGCTTTTTTCTGAACCGCCTCTGCCACTGCCGCATCCCCCGTATCCGCTGCAGAAGCGTTAGGCTTCACGGAAATCACATTCACACCATCCATGGTCCCGGTGCTGGGCGCCAAGCCCCCACTACCGCCCACACTCTGTCCAGAAAGCAGCTGGCTGGCCTGCACACTGGCCACACCACCTAAAAGCGTAAGGAATAACGCAAAAAATATCTTCATACCTCTATTATGGAGGACTCCCCGACCCCCGCAAGCCCTAATTCCTGACATTGTCAGCGAGATTTGACACAATTGCCATAATCCCCCAACCTGAACTCCAGAAAAACACAACAAAAAAGGATTCCACCATGTCCAACCCCCTGCCCCGCGGCTGCAAAACCATCAACGAAATCAAGGTCGGTGACGAATTCCGTCAAGAGTACAAAGTGACGGACGCCGACGTCCAGAAGTTCGCCGAAATCTCCGGAGACTTCAACCCCGCCCACTTTAACGAAGACTACGCCTCGAAAACCGTCTTCAAAGGCCGCATCGCCCACGGAATGATCTCGGTCGCCAAGTTTAGCGGTATCTTCGGGATGGACCTCCCCGGCCTCGGCGCCATCTGGGGTGCCCAGTCCGCCAAGTTCCTGGCCCCTGTGCAACTCAACACGCCTTACACCGCCATCGCGCGCTGCAAGGAAGTCGCGGAGAAGTTCTGTATCTTTGAAACCTGGGTGGAAAACGCCGAGGGCAAGCGCATGCTGGAAGGCGAAGGCACCCTGTACCCGATTCCCCAAAAGGTAAAAGACGCAATGGTCTCCGAAGGCACCCTCGCCCCCCTCATGGCCAGCTCCTCCTCGAAAGCGGCTTAAAGAACGACGGCTTCCAAGGGTAACGGCACTCTCCGGAATGCCTGTTTCCCGGGCTGCGGCGAACTCCAAGTCAGAATGACTTGGCAAGTTCGCCCATCCCCGGGATCCCCCGCGTCAAGCCTTCCCAAACAAAACCGGCAAAAAGCCGGTTTTTCTTGCGTTAACAACAAACTAATATACACTTCCCCAAGTTCTCACACCTCAAGGAGACCACCATGCCGTTTATTTCTAAAGAAAAACTCAAGGAAATCCGCCGCAACGAAGACTTCGTCGCAGCCCTGCGCCTTGCCTGCGCCTCCATTGGAGACCACTGCTTCTCAACTCGCATCGAAACCAATCCCGATGGCAACCCAGCCTTTTCCCTCGGCTGGTACGCCCATACGGAGTCCAGCAGGGACGAACCACGCCCCACGCCGGAAGAACTGCCCGCCTATCAAAGGGCTTTGATGAAGCGGGAAGAGGATTGGCTGAAAACCGAACTCCCCCCGCTGCCCGAATCTTTCGAGTTCGACGGCCTCACCGTTCCCTTAATCCATAAAAAGGATGTCGTAGGCCATCTTCACTAAACCATCAACCGGCCCCACGGGCCGGTTTTTCTATTCTTGCCACCACCCCCATCCCCCCGCAAAACCCTCATAAGTAAGCCCAGTCCTCTCCCCGCCTCCATGCCGGCGAAGGCCGGCATCCACGAACGGCGAAAAAACGAAAAGCCCGCGAAACCGTCCATTAACCCCTTAACCATTAACCCATTAACCCCGATTCCCACTTTCCATCCGCTTCCCCGCCACCTTCCTTACATTCACCCTCCATGGTAACCAAAAATCCGCCCCCACAGCCAATCTCTCCAAATCCTGCCCACGCACTTTCCATCCATTCACCACCACCAAAACCCAATAAAATAAAACAATATCAACAACTTAATCAAATCATAAAACTTGACAAATCACCCAAAATCAGCTATAATACATCTATCAAACCAATAAAAAAGAGCGGAAATCCGCCCTTAAGTCATCTTCAGGAAGCGTGCCCTGCGGCTATCCCGGCAATCCTTCCCTTCAAGATTTTTCAAATGTCCCAAAATCGCCGCGCCAACCCGCCGGATAGCAAGAGACGGGTCCTGATGCGCCCCACCCACCGGCTCCTTGACAATTTCATCAATAATTTCAAGCTTTAACAGGTCTTGGGCTGTCATTTTCAACGCCTCAGCCGCCAGCGGAATCGTGTCCTTGGTCGCTTCTTTCCACAGAATCGCCGCACATCCCTCCGGCGAAATCACTGAATAAACAGAGTTTTCCAGCATGAGCACCTTATCCGCTACTGCCATCGCCAGCGCGCCGCCACTGCCGCCCTCACCGGTAATAACACTCACAAAAGGCACTCTCAGGGCCAATTGTACCTCTAAACACGCGGCAATCGCCTCGGCCTGCCCACGCTCTTCGGCGTCAATCCCGGGGTAAGCCCCCGGCGTGTCCACTAAACTCACAACCGGCAGCCCCATCCGGTCAGCTAACTGCATCAAACGCTGGGCTTTTCTGTACCCTTCCGGCTTCGGCATCCCAAAATTCCGCGCAAGGCGCCCCTGCGTATCCTTACCCTTGTCATTGGCCAGAATCATCACCGGAACGCCCTGCAACCGGCCCACACCGCCAATCAGCGCCTTATCGGAGCCAAACCGCCTATCCCCCTCAAGCGCCACAAAATCCGTCACCAGCGCCTGAATATAATCGCTCCCTTGCGGCCGCTCGGGGTGGCGCGCCACCATCACCTTCTGGTGGGGGGTTAAGTGCCTGTAAAGCAAACGGGTTACCCGCGCCAAACGCACTTCCAGCCGCTCAATCTCACGCGGCAAATCCTTCTCGGCGGTCACATCTCCAGCCGCATGCGCGGCACGCATGTCGTCAATCCGCGCGGCCAGCTCCAGTAAAGGCTTTTCAAAATCAAGGTATTGCGTCGCCATTAGCGCCGTCCACCTTTTTTAAGGCCAGTTGTCAGGGGGTGGTGTTTATCCAGGGTCGCTCTCAGTCGTTCGGCCGTCACCTTCGTATAAGTCTGGGTGGTGTTCAAGCTCACATGCCCTAGCATAACCTGAACCGCGCGTAAATCCGCGTCATTATGTAACAAGTGGGTCGCAAACGTGTGCCGCAGGTGGTGCGGCGCCACCTCAACCTCTACGCGTGCCCCGGCTTCCTTCAACAGCTGGAACATCCGCACGCGCGTCAGCGGCGCCTGCCCGCTCGGCCCGGCAAATAACCACTGGCTGTTGGCGCCCCGCAACTTCGGCCGCGCCTCGCGCAAATAAACGTACATCGTGGTGGCCGCCACGTCGCCCAACGGTACCAAACGCGTTTTGCCACCTTTTCCAGTCACACGCAGCACCACCCCTTCCCCCTCCGCCACCGCATCAAGGGTCAGCCCGCACAGCTCACTCACTCGCAACCCCGTGGCGTACAAAAGCTGAATAATCAACCGCAAACGAACCTCTGCGGGGGAATTCCCAACCGGCGCAAGCAACAACTTCTTCACCTCAGCCACACTCAACGCCTTCGGCAAGGTCTGCGGCAACTTCGGCAACGGCACCCCATCCGTAGGGTCATCTTTCGCCCATCCTCTGTCCCGCAAGAACGTATAAAAACCGCGCACAGCACTTAATTTCCGCGCCGTACTCCGCGCCCCGTTCGCAGCCCGCCCATGGGTCCCCTTCGCAAGGTCACCCAACCATCGCTCAATATCCCGGCTCACTACCTCAGCAGCATCAGCAGCCACAAACTCCAAAAATCCCCTAACATCCCGCTGGTAAGCCATCACCGTGTTCACACTCGCCCCCCGCATCACGGTCAGGTATTCCACATAAGCCTGCAGCTCCCTCGCCGCAGTTGCCGTCATCCCCGCCCCATCAGCCATCTTACAGCCCCACACTCGGCGCAGTCGGCTTGGTCGGCGCCTTAACGGTCGGAACCGTCGGTTTCCGCACAGGTATCACTCTGGGCGGCGGCAACAAACCCGCATCCGCCGCAGGCACCGTGGTACTTACGGCAGGAACCTCCGCATCAGCCCCAATCAACGGCTTCGCCACAGTCTCACTCACGGCCGTAGCCCCCTCGGGCACCAACGGAATCAAATGGCTGGCCGGAATCCCAAGCATCGCTTCCACCGCCACTCTGCGCCCAATATCTTCCATGCCTAGGGTACGCAGCGCCTCAACACTGGCTCCCATCACCACCGGCACCACACCTGCCGGAGGTTGCCCAGCCCAACCTTCACTAATCAACGCAAGGCCCGCCGGAATATTCCGTTCACGTAAAGCCCCAGCCAGCAATCGCTGCCATGCAGGGTCAACCAGCGTGCTCACCGGCACGGCACGGTCACGCAATTGCTGCCATACGCGCTCTGGCACAGGAATTCCCAACGCTTCCACAACCAACAGGGTCCGCTGGGCAGCCCTTGCTCCCGTTTGGTTTTCCAATGCCTGCGCCAACATCCAGCTGTCCCACACACGGTCTTCCACACGCCCCTGTAACGCCGCAACCGCCAGTACTGCCTGCATTCTGCCACGCTCAGCTACAGCATTAGGAACACCACCAGTTGCGGAAATCCCCTGCCACCGCACCACAACCTTCGCGGCATCTTCCACCATGCCCAACCGCAAAGCCGCCTGCACATAATCACCCACCTCGGTGCCGGAAAGCCCCTTCGCCCCCCGTGCAAAAATCACCGCATCGGGCAGCACGCCACTAAACGCAGTGTTACTCACCAACCGCCACGCCGCTTCCCCATCCGGCAACAAATAGGTTTGCCGTGCCAACGCCACAGCCGCGCGACCCCGCAAATCCTGCGGTAAAGCCTCACTCGCCATCAAACGCCGCAGCGCCACATCCGGCAACCTCGGCATAATATCCGCCCCTACCAGCGCAGGGTAGCCCGCCAACACCGCGCCACCAAGGCCATCCACCATGGCCTGCGGGCTATTCAGGGTCATCACGGGCTTACCATCCTGCACAGCGGTCAGAATCCTCAGTAACCCAGGGTTCTTAGCCTTCAACACCGGCTCCACCAATTGTAAACTCAGGCTCGCCGCCGCAGGGTTAGGCCCATTCCCCACAAGCTGACAAACCGC
>JAIXZU010000053.1 GCA_027489415.1 Alphaproteobacteria bacterium | reverse complement strand
GCCCTTGATACGGCGCGGGGGCAGATTGGGGCGCTGGCTGGCCTACCTGTTGGGGAGATTTGGGGTGTGGGACGCAAGTTGAGTGCCAGCCTTGAGAAAGCCGGAATTGTGGATGCGCTGGCGCTGCGTAACGCCGAGCCGCTGGAGATGCGGCGGCGCTACAACGTGATGATGGAGCGGATTGTGTGGGAGCTCCGCGGCGTAAGCTGCATGAGCGTGGAAGAGGTGGCGAAGGACAAGCAGGTGATTCAGGCCACGCGGAGTTTCGGGCGGCGTGTTTATAAGCTGGAAGACTTGCGGCAAGCGGTGGCGATGTACGTGGCGCGGGCCAGCGGCCAGATGCGCAACGAGAAACTGCTGGCACAGGCGGTGCTGGTGTATGCGCGCAGCGGTGTGCACAACCCGAAAGAGACCTATTACGGCGCGAGCCACACGATTGGCCTGCCCGCGCCCACCAGTGATGTGCGTGTGTTGACAGAGGCGGCGCACAGGGCGCTGGAGGTGATTTTCAAGGACAAAGTTGCTTACGCCAAAGCCGGTATTTACCTGATGGAGCTGGTGCCGGAGAGGGAATACCAGCCGACCCTGTTCCAGCCCGGTGATGACGCCCGAAGTGTGAAGCTGATGGCGGCGCTGGACGGGTTGGGACGGAAGTTCAAGGATAAGTATATCGTGAAGTTGGGCAGCACCGGCACCGTGCAGGACTGGCAGGTGAAGCATGAGATGCGCAGCCCGCGCTACAGCACACGGTGGAAGGAGTTGGTGGTGGTGAGGTAAAAAAACCGGCCCCCGAGAGGCCGGTTATGGTTGCCCTATGCCGATTAGGCGGCAGCCTGACGCTGGCTGTGACGGCCTTCCTGCACTTCTTCCACAATTTTTTGGATGAAGGCGGGGAGATCCTCCGGACTGCGCGAGGTGATGAGGCCTTGGTCGGTCACGACGGCGGAGTCCTCCCAGTGGGCGCCGGCGTTGACCATGTCGGTCTTGATCGATTGATAAGACGTGAGTTTAGTGCCACGAGCGAGGCCGGCTTCCGCCAGCAGCCACGCCGCGTGACAGATGGCGGCGATGGGTTTGCCGGATTCGTAGAATGAACGAATGAGGGCGATGGCTTTGGGGTCGGTACGGAGAACATCTGGGTTGATTTGACCACCGGGGAGGATAAGGGCGTCGTAGTCCGTGGAGGTGGCGGTTTCGAGGGGGATGTCGATGTTCAGGGTCTTGGCCCAGTCCCCCTCATGCCAGCCGGTGATGAAGCCGGGTTTGCGGGATTCTGAGGGTGAGCAAACATGCACCGTGGCGCCTTGTTGGCTGAGCTGGGTCAGCGGTTCCATCAATTCCTATTGTTCGAAGCCGTCCGTGGCGAGGATGAGGATTTTGGCTTGAGTTATGGTGGTCATGTGTCGTCTCCTTGTTGCCAGCGGTAACGGTGCGGGGTTGGGGATGTTCCGGATGGTGCGCTTTGAGCATAACCGGGAATTTATTTTCACGGGCGAAGCCGAACGTTGAACCAAACGCCCCGTGATGCGTTATGATAGGGAACGCCCTGACGAAGACATAGCAACAGGGTTCCCAACCCGAGGAAAGACCTTAGATATGAAAACCGTAGCTTCCGTACTGGCACTGACCGTGATGGCCACTGCCGCCCACGCCCAGACCGCCTATGAGACACGTACCACGACCAGCACTGAAACTGTTGGTAACGTGACGACACAAGTGCAGACCGATTATGTTTCCACCACCACCATGATGCCAGCGGCGATTGGTGATGCCCCCGCAACCCCTGCGGTTGAAGCTACCGGTGGCGTGAAAGTGAAAATGCCCAATGGTGACATGCTGACGATTGCCGACAGCGAAGACGCCCCCTGGAACAAGGACAGCCGTTTGCAGGGTTATGACCGCTTTACGTTTGACCCCGTAAGTGGTGCTTTTGTAGCCGGTATGGGCGAGGAGAAGTTTGCCGGTAATTGGGATGAAAACGGTAACCGCATTAAAAAAGCCCCTGCCCCCAAGGCCAAGAAAAAGGCCGTTAAGGTTGAAGCTACCGAGGACGTGAAGACTGAAGCCCCAGCAACCGAAGCCCCTGTGATGGACGCTCCCGCGGAGGTTCCCGCTGAGACGCCTGCGGCAAGCACCCCCGCCGACATGCCTGCCACTACAGTACCGGCTGAGATGCCAGCGACACCCGCGGCCCAGTAATGACTGCATGAAAAAGGCCCCCGTTGGGGGGCCATTTTCATTGCACGGTTTACAGGACGTAAATGAAGAGGAACAGGCCGATCCAGACGACATCAACAAAGTGCCAGTACCATGCGGCGGCTTCGAAATAGAAGTGGTTGTGGCGCGTGAAGTCGTTGTTGTTCAGGCGGTAGTGGACGAACATGAGCATGAGGCTACCCAAAAACACGTGGAAGCCGTGGAAGCCTGTCAGCATATAGAAGAGCGTGCCGTAGACGCCGCTGCTGAGGGAGTATTCCGCGTGGGAGTACTCGAGTATCTGGCAGCCCAGGAAGATGACGCCCAGTTGCCATGTGAGGAAGGTGTAGAAGGTGGCTTCGCCGCGCCGGTTGTTCAGCAGGGCATGGTGAGCGAGGGTAATGGTGGCGCCAGAGGTAAGCAACAGCAGAGTGTTAATGACCGGAAGGTGGATGGGCAGCAAGTGAATGCCAACCGGTGGCCAGACGGGGGCGTGGGCGCGGAGATAGAAATAGGCGGCAAAGAAGGCGGCGAAAAACATCACTTCGGAGGCGATGAAGAAGATCATGCCGTAGCGATTGGCGAGGTCCAGCACAAATGGCACCGCACCTTTGCCGAAGCCGCGGGCGCGGGCTTCATGAATCAGCATAAAGAACCACTGGAAGGCGGCAATGAGGGTGATGACCAGCCCTGCGCCCATGAGCATCTGGCCATACAGAGCCGGTTTGACGTGCAGCATAAGGAGGATACCGAACATCATCATCCCCGCGCCGAGGCAGGAGATGGGCGGCCAGATTGAGCCTGAGGGGATGTGGAAATCGTGGTCGTGGTGGTGGGCGGAGTCGGACATCTTAGTGGGCTGCCTTGTCGGTGGGGTTATTCAGGAGGGAGGGATCGTCGTACTGGGGCAGGCGGAGGCCTTTGTACTCGTACTGGATACGGGAGCCGAAGGCGCGGACGTAGTCGTCCCCCGGGGTGTGGCCTTTGGCGCCGAGGTAGACAATCATGGCAAAGAAATAGATGAGGGCGCCGACAATACCGATGGCGAGGGCAACCATGAAGGCGGAGTAAGTGCGGGCGTAGTCCGCAAGGAGTTCTTCCTTGTTGTAGTGCAGGCCGGGGGTATGGTGTTGCGTGGCAGATACGGCTGCTTTGACTGCTGGAGCTTTGGCGGCAACCTTGGTTGCGGCTTTTACCGCTGGCTTTGCAGCTGGTTTGGCTGGTGTTTTGGCGGCCGGTTTGGCGGCGGGCTTATTTTTGGATTTGGTAGGTTGCGCCATAGGAGCCTCCTTGAGGAATTGCGGGTTGGTGGTGGCTGTAGCGCCAGACAAAGACACTGGTGGCCACGCTGATGGCAAACACCACGAGACCCAGTGCCAGCATAAGGTTGCGGCGGCGCAGGGCGGGGGTTAGGAGGGTCATAGGCCGGTTTTGTGTGCTCATTGTGCGCAACCCTAGCAGATGTTTCAGGGCGTTAAAAGGCCCCGCGCCGCTGGATGAGCGGGCGGGGTGTTTATTGGCGAGGGGGTGTGTTCAGATATCGGCGTCGAAGACTTCGGCAGCCTTGAACCCGCGACTTTTCTTGCGGAATTTTCCTTCTGTGAAGGGACCTTCGTATTTCTGGCATCTCAGCCTGAGAGTGTAAATATGTTGACGCTGATCCTCTGATTCAAGCTGTTCCACCTTCAGCCAGTGACGGTAGAACAAGATGACGCCCAGCAGAACTACCGTTATGCAGCTGAAGATGGCCACGACGGTGTCCGGATAGAGATACCAACTGAGGCTTACGATGGCCGCAAAGAACAGACCAATGCCGCACAGGACCAAGAGTTTGAGGAGCCAGGGGGCGTGTTCGTTAAGGAGCATCAGGGGTAAGAAGACAAAGTTCGAGAAGATGGGATGTTTTTCGAACATGCGAGCCATGGATACGTCGGACATCGGACAATTCTCCTGAAAACGGGTGGGGTGAATCGACAGTGTATCCAGATATTTATAGGTGTCTGGTCATCTTAGCAAGAAGTTTGCGATTTCAGAGAGCTAGAGGGTGGCGAGAGCGTAGGCGAGGAGGATGAGGATGCAGGCGATGGGCAGGGCAATGAAGGCTATGAGCTGCATGATGGTGGTGCGGCGGGCGGGGCCGGTGGGGAGGAGAGGCATGGCTTATAATAGCATAAATGCCGGTTTCCACAAACAGTGCCCCCGGGATGAGATATCCCGGGGGCACTGTTTTTAAAGTGGAAAGCTGTGGGTACGATGGTACCTGTACTGGTAGATCGTCATCTGGTAGCGCGCCCAGAAATAGACAGTGACAATAGACAGATTGAGGAGGGCTAATGCCATAACGGTGATAACTGTGGGCCAAAGAGCCAAGCTTGCGATGTGAACTATCGCAAGGATTATGGCCCAGTAAAACCGATAAATGAAAAGGCATATGAGAAACTGTGAGGCCAGTTCTTCGCTGCGGGTGTAGGAAACGGTATGTTCGTCGCTCATGGGGAATCCTTTCAAGAAGCGATCTTGGGAGCAATTTATGTCATTTTCTCGTGAATACAAGATTAAACTGCAAAAAAAGGGGGGACTTGCCCCCCTGTTTACCCTTAAGAGCTATTTGTGGATGTTGGCATCGTAGTGTGGGTACGCCTCTGAGTGGTTCCAAACGGGCAGCTTTTCGAAGTTGTGCTCATGCGGGGGGGAGGAGGCGTGGGTCCATTCCAGTGTGACGCCGCCCCATGGGTTGTTACCGCACTTCTGGCCGTACTTCTTGCTGTAGAAGATGTTGATGATGACCAGCAGCTGGGCCATGCCGAAGACAAAGGCGCCGATGCTGCAGAGCATGTTGAGGTCCGCGTAGATTGGGTTGTAGTCCGCGATGCGGCGCGGCATGCCCATCATGCCCAAGAAGTGCATGGGGAAGAAGGTGACGTTGACCGAGATGAAGGTGAGCCAGAAGTGCCAGCTGCCGATGCGCTCGGAGAGCATGCGGCCGGTCATTTTCGGGAACCAGTGGTAGAGCGCCGCCATGAGGCCGAAGAAGCTGCCGGTGACGAAAACGTAGTGGATGTGGGCGACGACGTAGTAGGTGTCGTGCATCATGTAGTCCACCGGAGCGGAGCTCAGGACCACGCCGGAGAGGCCGCCCACGGTGAAGAGTACGAGGAAGCCGACGGCAAATTTCATGGCCGCCGTAAATTCAATGGACCCGCCCCACATGGTGGAGAGCCAGTTGAAGATTTTAATACCTGTGGGGACGGCGATGAGCATGGTCATCATCATGAACGTGACCTGCGCGGTGATGTTCATGCCGACCGAGTACATATGGTGGGCCCAGACGACCTGACCGAGGACTGCGATGGCAACGGTGGCCCAGACCATGCTGTGGTAGCCGAAGAGCTGTTTACGGGCGTGGGTGGCGAGGACTTCGGAGATCATCCCGAAGACGGGGAGAATCATGATATACACCGCCGGGTGGCTGTAGAACCAGAAGATGTGCTGGAAGAGCACGGGGTCCCCTCCTCCGGCGGGGTTGAAGAAGGCGGTGCCGAAGTTACGGTCCGTCAGCAGCATGGTGATGGCACCGGCCAGTACGGGGGTGGCGACCAGTTGCAGCCACGCGGTGATGAGCATGGCCCAGCTGAACATCGGCATTTTAAACAGCGACATACCGGGCGCGCGCATGTTGAGAATGGTGACGATGAAGTTGATGGCGCCCATGATGGAGCTGGCACCGGCCAAGTGGACGCCGAGAATCCACATATCCATGCCTGCGCCCTGGCTGAAGGCGGCATCGGTGAGTGGTGGGTAGGCTGTCCAACCCGCCTGTGAGGCGCCGCCGGGGACAAAGAGGCTGCCGAGCATGAGGAGGCCGGCGAAGGGCATGATCCAGAACGACCAGTTATTGAGGCGGGGGAAGGCCATGTCCGGCGAGCCGATCATGATCGGGACAAAGTAGTTTCCGAAACCGATGAGGCCGGGGATCACGGCGAAGAAAATCATGAAGGTGGCGTGCATGGCGGTCATCTGGTTAAAGAAGGCGCCGTCCACGAACTGGTAGCCGGGCATGGCGAGCTCGGCACGGATGACCCACGCCATGAGGCCGCCAATGAAGAAGAAGATGAGGGCTGAGATGAGGTACATCTTGCCGATGTCCTTGTGGTTCACGGTGGTGAGCGCGTGAACAAGCCCAGCCATAAAGCCGGATTTTGTAACTGCTGGTGCGTGAGCTGCGTGAGCCATGGGTGTGAATCGTCCCTTGTGTACTATGTTGTTGGAGGTTATAGCACTGGCAGTTGTTAAAGAGAAGGGATGTTCAGATGTCTAAGTTAGAAACTGTGGCGTTGTTGCCGAAGCGTGACGGACGGGCCAAGGCTGGCCACCCGTGGGTGTTCTCCAACGAACTTGAGATGACGCCACGCCTGAAGGCGCTGGAGGCCGGTAGCCTTGTGACCGTGGTGGATAGCCGCGGCGAGCCGGTTGGGACTTATACCTTTAACCCCGCCACCCTGATTGCCTGCCGCAAGCTGAGCAGCAAGCCTGATGCTGAGATTAACGTGCCATGGTTAGAAGAGCGTTTGCGACAAGCGCTGCGCCGCCGGCCTGTAACCCCTTATTACCGCCTTGTGCATAGCGAGGGCGATGATTTACCCGGATTGGTGGTTGACCGGTTCGGTGACGTATTGGTTGGACAAATTACCACGGCAGGGATGCAGCGGTTAAAAGATGAGATTGAGGCGGCGCTGATTTCCGTAACCGGTTGCAAGGGTATGGTATGGCGCATGGATACAGCGGCCCGCAGCTTAGAAGGCCTGCCGGTGAGCGATGACGTGGATGTGGCCGGTGACGTGCCAGAAGGACGTGGGACGGTATTTGAGAACGGACTTGAATTCGTGGCTGACATTACCGGTGGGCAAAAAACCGGATGGTTTTATGACCAGCGTGCCAACCATGCGTTTATGGGACAGATTGTAGCCACCCTGAAGGCACAAGCAGATGCCAAGGGTACAGAGATTGAAGTGCTTGATGTTTACAGCCACATTGGCGGCTTTGGGCTGGCGATGGCTGGGGCCGGTGCCGACAAGGTGACGCTGGTGGATGCCAGTTTGCATGCCATGAACCTTGCGCGGGAGAGTGCTAAAATTCAAGGTGTTGCCGAGCGTTGTGAGTTTAGGGTGGAGCACGCCTTTGAGGCGATGGAAACACTGGGGGCTGAGAATCGGCGTTTCCATGCCGTGGTGTGTGACCCTCCCGCCTTTATTAAAAGTGCGAAAGTGATGGCGGAAGGCTTGAAGGGCTATGAAAAGGTTGCGCGCCTTGGTGCGACACTGGTGCGCGGTGGAGGGTACCTGACACTGTGCAGTTGCAGCCATAATGCTACGCTTGAAGACTTTATGGCGGCGAGTGTGCGAGGTATCCGGCGGGCTGGCCGAAGCGGCCGGATTGTGCGGGTTGGTGGCGCTGACTTTGACCACCCACAGCATATGATGCTGGCTGAAAACAGTTACCTTAAGTGCCTGACCTTCCAGCTTGACTAAACGGCACTGAGAAAAGCCGGGGAGAACCCCGGCTTTTTTTACAGGGGTTTGTAGCCCAAGGATTCCCGAAGAAGGGCGGGAATTTTGGGGGATAGGACGAGGCTGACGTGATTGGTTTCCGGAACCGCGATGAGAGGCAGACTGGGGTTTGCTTTGCGGAGGATTTTTTCGACGTGATGTGTTGGAACGAGGCCATCGGTTGGGGAATAGATAAGGGTGGTAGGGGTTTTGAGGCTGGCGATGGTGTCCTCCGTAGCAAAGGGATGCTGGAGTAGGAGACCTACTGGTAGGAAGCGGTAACGTTCCTGGGCAATGCGGCGGACGCTAGCGATGGGAGCCATGAGGGCCATGTTTTCCACGGGGCGACTGAGGGCCAGATGGTTGCTGACGGCGGTGCCGATGCTGTAGCCGATGACTTTGACCTGTGTTGGCTTAAGGCGGGTGGTGAGTTGGTCGTAGATGAGTTCGGCGTCCTCGAACATCGCTTTTTGAGAGGGCTTGCCGGTACTGGGCGGCGTGATGCCGTTGGGATAGCCGCGGTAGGAGAGTGAGGCGACGGCGATATCGTCCTCGGGGAAGACATTTGCTTTCAGGAATGCCGCAAAGCCGACGGCGTTATGGGTGTTGCCCGGGAACGCGAGGATGAGGGTCGTTGTTTGCTTTTTGGCGGGATAGAGGACGCCGTGGAGGGTGGCGCCGTCCGGTGTTGGGAGGCTGAGGGTTTCGTAGCCGGGAGCGAGGTCTTCAGCGCTGATTTCATTCACTTTAGCGGGGAGAATCATGCGGGTTTGTTGAGTTGTGAGGAAAGCAATAAAGCCGGCAAAGGGAGCAATAAGAATGAGGGATAACATCATGATACGACCTAACGTGAGAGGTTTACGGGTGAACTTAACGGGCATTGGCAGTGGATTTTAGCTTGATACGGGGATCATCCGGCAGGGCTTCAAAGAGCGTGTAAGCAAATGAAATCGTGTGGATTCCTTCGGGGAGATCCGGTGAGATTGTGTAGGAGAGCGGGAGGTTGAGATCGGCGCCCACGGGGTAGTGTTCCTGTTCAAAACAGAAGCATTGCTGGAGGTTGACGTATTTTGAGACATCGATGCCGCCGGGGCCGCCCATGGCGAAGAGCATGTGGACGGCGACACCGTCATAGGCGCGGCTACCGTGGTTTTTGGCGGCGTAGGCAGTGAGGACCGGCTGGCCCAAAGTGACCTTTTGGGAGTATGAAATGGGGTGAAATTTGATGGGCATGCCACCCGCAACGTTAGCCGTATAGCGGATTGTGATTTCCCGTGGTGGGGAAGTGTAAGGAAGATTAGTGGAAGGTGATGGGGTATAGCCGGGGCCGGTGACAATGGACGGCACGGCGATACCGAAGTGCTGGCAGAACAGACGGTAGAGAGGTACGGCGGCAATGGTGAGGCCGATACCCCAGACGAGGCCAACAAAACAAAGCAGCAGGGTTTTGGTGTGGGATTTGCGGGCCATTAGAGGAAGCTATCCATGACCATGGCGGAGAACAGCAGTGCGAGGTAGCTGAGGCTGCGGCGGAAAACGATTTGGGCGGGGGTGCGGTTCTGGGCGGTGGTTTGCGGCGCGTGGAGCAGCTGCCACGCGGAGGCGCCCCACCAGATGGCGAGGCCGAGGGCGGTGGTGGTGTAAAGCCAGCCGAGGGGAGCGAAGAGACCGCCGAGGAGTGTCATCGGGGCCAGCACGGTCAGGTAACGGACAATCGCGAGGCGCGTGGCGGGTTCGCCGTGGACCACGGGATACATGGGGACTTTGGCGCGGGTGTAGTCCGCATTGCTCATCAGGGCCAGGGCCCAGAAGTGGGGGGGCGTCCAGAAAAAGATGATGGCGAACATCAGCCACGGCAGGGGAGAGAGAATGTCGTTTTGCACGCTGGCCCAGCCAACAAGAGGTGGAAAGGCACCTGCGGCGCCGCCGATGACGATGTTCTGCACCGTATGGCGCTTGAGCATCATGGTATAGATGAAGACGTAGAAGAGGGCGCCGGAGAGGGCCATGGCGGCGGTAAGAAGGTTGGCCAGAGCCGCGGCGAGCGTGCCGAGGACGATGAGCATGATGCCGAAGGCGAGGACGGTGCGCGGCTGCATGCGGCCGGCGGGGAGCGGGCGGTTTTTGGTGCGGTTCATCAGGGGGTCGATGTCGCGGTCAAACCACATATTCACTGCGTTGGCGCCACCGGCGGAGAGGATGAGGCCGAGGATCCCCCACATTATGGCGGCGAGGGAGACGTGCAGGAGTTCGGTATTCCCCTTGACCGCCACCAGGGCACCACAGGTGGACGTGATGGCAAGGAGGAGGATGATGCGCGGCTTGACCAACATGACCAAGTCCGTGATCAGTGATCGGTGATCAGTGATCAGTGTGTCATGAGAGTTGGCAGATGCGGGGCGCTGGACGGAGGCTGGCATGAGGTTTCAACCGTGGAAGCGGCCGTGCTTACCGTAGTGCAGATTGAGGATGAGGCCGATGGCGGCAAGCCACAACAGCGCGCCCCAGGCGAGGTGCAGGATGCTGAGCGGGTGGTAGAGCTCCGGGTACGAGGCAAAGCTGTAGAGGGTTGCGATGCCGAGGGCCACCTGCCCCCAGACCATGCCGTGGGCATGCATGGCGCCGCTGCGCAGGGTGGGGGCGGTGCGCTTGACCACGACCACCAGCACAATGCTGAGGATGACGGTGAGCAAGGCATAGAGACGGTGCTGCATGTGGATGTGCTGGCCGAGGTCCACCTTCGGGGAGGGCATCCAGTTCCCCGCACAGCTGAAGAGGCCGCCGCAGACGCCGCCGCTATGACTGGAGCTGACGAAGGCGCCTATGAGCATGGTGACCCAGACCAAAGCCGCAAACACATAAATGACGCCGCGGGTGGTACGGGGAGCGGCCACCGGCTGGCGCTGACCACCGCTGGCCACCGCACGGCGCAACCATGCGAGGCTGGCAAAGAAGAGCATGGCGGTGCCGAGATGGAGGACGACGCTCCAGTGAATGTTCGATTTAAGGACCGTAAGCCCGCCGAGCCCGATTTGGACGATGAGCAGGCCGACGGTCGTGGCCATTGGCAGGATGGCGGCCCGCCCCTGCCCTGCGCGCAGGTGCATGGCAAAGAGGGCAAGTATGGCGAGCAGGCCGACACCGACCAGAGACGCCAGTGCGCGGTGCCCCCATTCCAACGCGACCTGAATGGCGGTGTAATGGGCACCATCCACCACATAGCCGCCGGGAATCTTGCTTTCGGGGAATGGAACATAATAGCCGTAGCAGTGGGGCCAGTCCGGGCATGCCATGCCGGCGTCGTAGACGCGGGTGGCGCCACCGACGATGATGAGGATGTAAGTCAGGACAAGGACGAAGCCTATGAGGCGGGGGAGACTGATGTTTGGCATGGGTGATACCTTAGGACAGGAAGTGATCAGTGACCAGTGATCAGTGATCAGGAAGTGCCGTGACCTGTGGCAGCGTTAACTTAACGGCGGGGGATGAGCATGGTGGTGGTGAGGTCCGCCGCTTTCTGCTTCAGCTGGGGGGCGAGGGATTTGAGGGTCTCGGTGAGGTCCCGCTCGATTTTGTAGGGCAGGCCCAAGATGATCTGGCCGGTGCCGTGCATGCCGTCCGCGTCCGGCTTATTCCAGCCGTAGTGGGTGAGGAAGGTGGCGGAGACGTTCAGGGATTTGAGGCGGTCAATCAGCAGCTGGCTGTTCTTTTTCGGGTTCAGGAGCGGATACCAGACCATGACGGTGGTGTTGGGGGCGCGGGTGATGATGTCCCGCACCGTTTCCACCACTTGCTGGTATTCGGTTTTGATTTCGTAGGAGGGGTCTATCAATACCGCATTGCGGTTGCCGGGGCGGATGAGGGTGGGGATGAGCTTGTGGCCGTCCCCTTCATGGATGTGGATATTGCGTTCGCGGCGCAGGGCGTGGGGGAAGTTGGTTCGCAGGTGTTCGAGTTCCAGCGGGTGGGCTTCGGCGAGGTGGAGGTGGTCAACATCCCGCAGTACGTGTTTCGCGACGGCGGGAGAGCCGGGGATGACTTCAAGCTGGGCCATGAGGCGGGCGTCAACCGTGTTAAGGGTGCGGACGGCATCCATGTACGGTGTGGTATTGGCCATGGGAATGCGGGCGACACCGGTGAGGTATTCCGGCGTTTTCTGGGTTTCCGGTGCGGAGGTGGGGTAGAGGCCACGGCCGGAGTGGGTTTCGAAGACGTGGAGCGGGGACTCCTTTTTCACGAGCTGCGTGAGAATGGCCGCCCAGAGGGTGTGTTTTACAACGTCTGCCGGTCCTCCGGCGTGGTAGGCGTGCTGATAACTTAACATGTTTTGTCTCCGATTGATGGCAGGGGCTAAAACAGTCCCCAGTCGCGTTTTGCCGAAGCTTGTGTACGCTCGTACACTGCGCTTCGTCAAACCCCAACTGGATGACTGTTTGT
>JAIXZU010000125.1 GCA_027489415.1 Alphaproteobacteria bacterium | reverse complement strand
CGGCCCCGCCTTCGTGAGGAGCATTTCCCCGTAGCGGCTGTTGATGTTGCTGGTGAACTTGATGTACGGGCCGTTCCAGCGCGCGCGGAGGTTGGAGCCGTCCGTCGAGCCTTCGTTGATGACGGCGTTGTCATAGAGTGCCTGGAAGGCGTTTTTGCCGGTGGGGGTGGAGAGTGTGAGGAAGATGTCCGTCTTGAGGTCGTTGTGGAAGCTCTCCAGTGCCTGGCCTGTTTCGGCGAGTTCCGAGGCGAGGACCTGGGCGCGGGTGGAGTCGATATTCACCACCACGGCGGCGCCGGCGACGACGGAGAGGATGCTGAAGATGGCGAGGGCGATGCGGGCGTCTAGGCCGAATAACGCGCCTGATTGTGCGTGCTGATACATATGGGCGCGGGCTAAAACGGCCCCCGAATGATTTTTGGGTGAGCTTAAATACTCTTTTGCTGTATTCGGCGCTCCCCCAAAAATCATCCGGATGACCGTTTGTAGCCTCGCGCGTGCAATCCCTGATGTCTTCGTATGATTCATTAGATTTGTCTTTCTATGGTTCTGACGATGAGGAGGCGGGGGTCGGTGGTACCGTCCGACTGGATGCGGCCGGAAGTTGTGGGTGTGGCTTCCTTTTCGCGGACGCTTGGTTCGTCATAATACGCGTTCACCTCGTTCCATGCCTTGGCGGGAACCTTGCTGAGCGAGAGCCAGATGAAGCAGTCGGAGTCCGTCGTGCAGTAGTTCATACGGTCCGACTGGGCATAAAAGATTGACCAGTTGCCGTAGGTGCGGTGGCGGCGGGTTTCGAAGTTCACGTAAGGGCCGTTCCAGCGATTGCGGAAGCCGGTTTTGACCATGTCCGGATTCCAGAGGGCGGAGAGGTCCTCCAGCGAGGAGTCGTCGTTCGGGGCTTTGTTGAGTGTGAAGAGATAGAAGGTGCCCATGTCCGTCTGGTACTGGGTGAGGGCTTGGGTGATGGCCTCGACTTCCCCCGCCAGAGCCGCGTTGCGCGCCATGCCGATGCGGCCGAAGGCGACGTAGCCGGAGACGATGGCAAGGATGCTGAAGATCATCATGGCTAGACGGGCATCCAGACCGAACATTGCCCCCTGTTGCCCTGTTCTACTGGACAGCGGTGCTTTTTGATTTTTTCTTGAACGCGAGCGGCTTATGTACTGGTTTGTACACTGCGCCACTCGCGTTCCGCGAAGAAAATCAAAAATCCCTCGCTGCCAGCGAACAGCCGGGGTTCGTGCATGGAGGGATTGGCGGTGTGAATTCTGCATTACTTGCCGACGAGGCCGCCGAGGTTGCCCATGAGTTGGTCCACGATGCCTAGAGATTGGCCGTGGGTGGGGGTTTGGGCTTCGGCGGGGGCGACTTCCTTGCCGTCCTGCTTGCCTTTTTCGGTGAGGGTGAGGACGGTGTCGGTTGCGGGGTCGAAGTCTATCACCACCACTTGACGGGTTTTGAGGTTGTGCGGGTTGAGGGATGTGCTGCCGACGGTGCTGGTGACGTAGTACCAGCGGTTGTCATTCAACGTGCCTTGTGTGGAGGGAGAGCCGAGGAGTTGGAGGACGTCCTGCCGTGTGGTGGTGCCGGGTTGGATTTGGGCGAGGCGCGAGGGCAGAATGACCTGACCACGGGTGTTGACGGTTTCCGTGCAGCCAGCGATAAAGGACGCACCTACCAAAGCTGGTACCAACATTGCCATAAGGCGGAGAGAATTATGTTTTTTCATTGGTTGAAACTGTACGGCAAGCGCGGACGCGATGCAACGGGCACTATTGATAAGGTGTTTGCCGATGCGGCAGCGGCATACCCTGAGGTTTTTGCCGGTGACAGCCAGCTTGAGCCTGTACGGCAGGCGAAATTCGAATACATGTGCCCGTGGCTGGCCAAAGAGATGATGGATAAGCCTGAGGCGGAGTGTCGGGCCATTTTGGAGGCCATGGTAGACCGGCTTGAAATTGGCCTGCGTGAGGGTGGGGTTGGCGACATGAAAGTGGGTGTGCAGGTGCGCAAGTACACCGCCGCGCTGCATGGCCGTGTGCGCCGTTATGCGAGTTTGATGGATAGGAAGGATTGGGACGGGTTGGCGGCGGCGCTGGGAGAGCATTCGGTTGATGCTCGGTTAGTCAGTAAGTTGAAGAAATAGTTTGGTATTAATTAGATAGGCCGTGCGTTCTGAACGCTTGTCCCGGATAGCGGTTTGGTAATGAAAAATGAGATTTTTCAAACCAAACCAGCTTCCGGGATGACAGCAGAGCTGTTTGCAGGGGGCTAAGGCCCCCTGCACCCCCGGCTTGGGGAGCCTGCAAACTTGCACTTTCTTGACAAATTTGGTTGGGAAAGGGGTTGCGGGGAGGGGGGAATTGAGGTATGAGGGCGCGTTGCCAGTCTCTTCAATTGGGAAGAAATGGCGGAAAATTGAGCCAAAGTGGCTTTAACGAATCTCAGGAGAACCGGACATGCCCGTTCCAAAGCGCAAAACAAGCCCCAGCCGCAAGGGTATGCGTCAGCAACGTCACGCCAAGGCGGAGTCCGGCGCGTACATGGAAAGCCCGGACACCGGCACCCTCGTGCTGCGTCACCACGCCACCCGTGAGGCTGATGGCTCCATGTGGTTCAAGGGTGTGCAAGTTCGCAAGCCCAAGGCCCGCGTTGAAGCTGTTGAAGAAGCTGCTGAGTAAGCGACCAAAAGTTTAGCCGCCCCTGATGGGGCGGCTTTTTTGTCAGGCGAAGGCCCGACTGATGACGTTACCGAAGGCGAGGGCGATGCCAAGGTAGAAGACGAACGGCCGGCGCGCCCAGTAAGTGTATTTCACCCAGATGCCGTCGGCATCCAGCCGCCAACAGACGATGATGACGGCGCCGATGAAAATATTC
The DNA here is from genome assembly GCA_027489415.1 of Alphaproteobacteria bacterium. Classification (GTDB taxonomy): domain Bacteria; phylum Pseudomonadota; class Alphaproteobacteria; order UBA2136; family UBA6156; genus UBA6156. Next base: position 13,364 of record JAIXZU010000125.1, on the reverse strand, counting down.
AGATAGGTGAGCGGCAGGGAGTAGGGGCTGGCCAGCAGGCTGGCTATGGTGAGCATGACCAGACCGAAACGGCCGATGTTGCGGAACATCAGGTGTTTGGTCTGGCTGTAGAAGCCGTAGCCTAACGGTGTGTAAATGGCGCCAGCGATGGCGCCGACCCCGGCCAGATTCCGGAAGGCGGAGGCCCAGCCTTCGGTAATGGCCGTGATACCGAAAGCGGTGGTGAGGCAGGCGAAGGTGATGGCCATCATGCCGATGAAGATGTTGGTGAGAGTTTTTTCGGTGTACATCGGAGAACTCCGGTTTCGAGAGGGAAATGCGAGGTGTGGGACTGAGCTTTAAGTATACAATGTTGCAAGCTTTTTTTCAAGGGGGGCATATAATTAAGCCGCCCCTGATGGGGCGGCTTTTCTATTCGGTGGGAGTTAGATGAAGCCAAAGATATTGGCTACAAGCAAGCCGATCATCAGGACGAACCCTGTGATCATTCCGACTTCTATGGGGGTCATTATTTTTTCTTCGGGCGCGGGGTGAAACGTTTTAGGGTGCGCCGTGAGGGGAATATGGGTTTGGGGCGGGGGTTTTTCAAGTAATTTTGCGTTCTTTGGGGTTTTGTGGCAGAAGGGGCTTATGAAGAGTGATTTTGAGATTCGCGTAATTGGAACGGGCAGTGCCTTGCCGGTGAAAGTTTGGAGCAATGCCGAGCTGATTGCAGCGCGGGGGCTGGAGAGCAGCGATGAGTGGATTCGGGAGCGCACCGGCATTGCGCAGCGTTATATAGTAGGTGAGGGCGAGACGACCTTCACGCTGGCGCGTGATGCGGTGGCTAAAGCTATGGCCAGTGCGGGTGTTGGGCCTGAGCATATTGGTGTGCTGATTGTGGCGACGTGCACGCCGGACCTGAGTTTCCCCAGCGTGGCAGCGCTGGTGCATGGTGATTTGAAACTGGCGCATAACTGCGTGGTGCTTGATGTGAATGCGGCGTGCAGCGGGTTTGTGCATGCGCTGGCCGTGGCGCGGGGTTTGCTGCTGGCAGGGACTGCTGAGTATGCGGTTGTGGTGGGAGCGGAGACTTTCAGTAATTTGGTTGATTGGAATGACCGCGCGACTTGCGTGCTGTTTGGTGATGGGGCTGGGGCGGTAGTTCTAAAAAAGGACACAAGGACACAAGGGCACAAGGCACAAGGAGTGCTTTCCATTGACATGGGGGCGGATGGGACATGTGCGCCGCAGTTGATGAGCAGTGGTGGTGTGGCGAGGGGGCGTGTGGCCGGCACCGTACTGATGAATGGCCGTGAGGTTTACAAGCATGCCGTGCGCCAGATGGGCAGCAAGGTAGAGGCTGGCAAATTGCTGGATGAAGCCGGTTTAACGGTGGCCGATGTTAACTGGGTGGTGCCGCACCAAGCCAACTTAAGGATTATTGAGGCGGCGGCGCAGGGTTTGGGCATAAGCATGGATAAATTCGTGGTGACCGTTGACCAGCATGCCAACACCAGTGCGGCGACGATTCCGCTGGCGCTGGACGTAGCCGTGCGCGACGGGCGGATTCAAGCTGGTGACGTGGTGATGCTACAGGCGTTTGGTGCCGGGTTTGCGTGGAGTGGGGCGGTTATCCGTTGGTAAGGTTTAGGTTAGTTAGATAAGACAAGGAATTTGTTGGAACACTGACTGCGCTTTAGGCGTTATTTGAATTAAAAGGCCGAATTTGATATTGCCATTCACGGAAAGTGGCAGAAAACGGGCTTTAATTTAGTGTACTCGGGTGGTGAAAATATACTGCCGAGTGCTTGACGAGCCTTGATGCGGAGGCTAGGTTGCAAAGACATTTTTAAGTAAGAAGATATTGAAAGAGGGGGCACTATTATGACCGGAAAGACTGTAACTCGGATGGATTTGGCTGAAGCCGTTTACCATGAAGTTGGCCTGACCCGTAAGGCAGCCCAAGACCTTGTTGACCAAGTGATTGAAGAGCTGTGCAAGGTTCTGGAAAAGGGCGAAACCCTGAAGATTTCCACCTTCGGTAACTTCAGCGTGCGCGCCAAGCGCCAGCGTATTGGCCGCAACCCCAAGACCGGAGTTGAAGTGCCGATTGCACCGCGCAAAGTGCTGAGCTTCCGTGCCAGCCACATCCTGAAAGACCGTATGAACGGCAAAAAATAGGCTATTGGCGTTAGGCCATAGGCTATAGGTGTTGGGTTTTAGGGAAGGTTGTTTTGGTGAGTGATTTTTCCGATACGACGGTTGGAATGCGCGCCGGTGACGGGGTTAAGTTGGGCCGTGTGAAGGCCCCGCCGCCGCCGGTGCGCGCCGTTGCCAAAAGTGAGCGCGCCTACCGCACCATTGCCGAAGTAGCCGCCGAGCTTGGCGTTGCCACGCATGTGCTGCGTTTCTGGGAAAGCAAGTTCTCTCAATTGAAGCCCACCAAGCAAAGTGGTGGACGGCGTTTTTATAAGCCCGAAGATGTAGCACTTTTAAAATATATCCAGCAGCTGCTTTACCGCGACGGATACACCATTCGTGGCGTGCAGGCGGCCCTTAAGCAGGCCAAACCCCGTGAGCTGAAGGCCCTTGTACAACAGTTGACACCGCAGGCAGTTATTGCTGAACTGGTGGCAATAAAAGATCTGTTACAGGACGAGGTAGTACGTTGAAATTTTCCCGCGCGCATTTGACCTTTCTGGGTGGATTGGCTTTTGTAGTTGCGGGAACATTGATAACGACGCCAGCGCAAGCTCAGCTTGCCGACCTGACCAAAGCCGCCACCAAGGCAGCCAGTGACGCTGCCGGAAAAATTGCCGATACGTTGACGGGAACCACGACCGCGACCAGCGCGACCGTGCCTGCTGTTCCCAATGCTTCGACTGAAAAAAGCGCGCGCGTGATGCTGCTGGACAAGCAGACCAACCGCCGCCATTCCCTTGTGATGATTGCCGGTGAAGCGCAAGCCGTTGGCAACCTGAGTGTGAAGCTGACCAAGTGCCTGCCTGATTACGGCGCCGTGCTGGGGCAGGACGTAGCGTGGCTGGACATTACCGAGAGTGGGGGCGAGCGCAGTGCGCCGTGGTTCTCCGGCTGGATGTTCAACACCTACCCCGAGATTTCCACGCTGGACCACCCGCGCTATGACGTGCAGCTGCAGGGCTGTGGCGTGAAGGCGCGGCAGGTGATACGTGCCAGCGGCAGTGCGCCGGTAGTTGAGAGTGAGCCTGTGGTGGACACCGAGGCGGCGGCTGATACGCCAGCAGGGCAAGACCCGTTTTATGTTCCCGGTGTGGAAAAAGGTGTGAGTGCCACCGAGCCTGCGCCGGTTGCGCCTGCAGCGCCCGCTGCCGAGCAGGTGATAGACACCGAAGCGCCCGCGGCCGAGGCACAAGCCCAGCCTGAGGCCGCACCTGCTGCTGAAGCGCCTGCGGCACCGGCTGAGCCTGCGACACAGGAAGACCTGCATAAAATGATGGATAGCGGGACTTATTAAGGAGCTTATGACACCGCCGATGGCGGTGTTTTTTTAGCGTTTGCGCATGTTGATGTGGGGGATTTCCAGACCGCTGCGCAGGCGGCTGCCGCGACTGATGGTCTCGTAGCCGTGTTTTTCATAGAAGCTTTGTGCGGTGAGGGTGGATTCCAGCTGGGTGAGGGGGGTACCGGCTGCGGCTGCGGCGGACTCCGCTGTTTTCAGGAGGAGGGAGCCGACGCCTTGGCCGTGATAGTCCGGATTCACGTACAGGCCGCAGAGTTCGTTACCATGCCAGCCGCAGAAGCCGATGGGCGTGCCTGATGCATTTGCGGCAACGTGGAAGTTTTCACCGCGCGACTGGTTACGCAGGTAGCCCTCCGGCGTGCGGCCGGAGACCCAGGCGGTGATGACATCCGGTGAATAATGGGCGGCGCAGACTTCCAAGATGGCTCGGGTGTGGAGGTTGAAGATTTCTTGTGCGTCTTCGGGCCGCAGGGGGCGCAGGGTGATGGACATAGTTACAGTTTAGGGAAGCGAAGCGGCTGTGCAAAGGGGAAATAGGGATTAGGGGTATTAAAAAGGGAGGCTGGGCCTCCTTTTTTATTGAGACGTGGGTTAGCAGTTGCCGGATTGGCCGGACATGACTGAGCTTTCGAAGGTGTAAATGGAGGGGAGTTCGCGGTAGCGGCCGTCCATGTCCAGTCCGTACCCTACGACGAAGAGTTCCTTCGGGAGGGAGAAGGCGGTGTGTTCGGCAACAGCCGGGCTGCCGATACGTTTGAAGAGGCTGACCACGGTGATGGGGCCTGCGCCGCGTTCGGCGAGGATGTGGCGGAGTTGGCGGATGCCGTTGCCGCTGTCCAGGATGTCTTCAATCACCAATACGGGCGATTGGTTGAAGTTCGTGGGTAAAGTTTCTGGATTCGTTGCGATTTCCTGCTTGATGGCGCCTTGGAAATAGCTGCCGCCGGTGTAGTGGAGCACTTGCGGGACGTTGAGGCGACGGACGAGGTCCGCGGCGAAAATGGCGGCGCCGTTCATCGTGATGACCGTATGAATGGTTTTCTGGCCGGCGAGGGATTTGTTGAGCGCGTCCGCGATGTCGTTGACCCGGGCGGCAATGGCTTCAGCACTGTAAAGAATTTTCATCATGGCCTGTACCTTAGCGCGGGAGAATTGTTTGTGCAAACATTGCTTGGGGTTATTTGGCGTTTGTGGGGCGCTTACAGGGCATTTTCGACACTTTGTGGGCATTAAAACGAAAAAAAGTTCAAAATAGGTGTTGACAGGCGGTTTGAGATTCGTATACAAGCCGCCTCGAACAAACATCACATCGTTTCGGCGCGCCAGATCTGGCTGCTGATATTCACTTCACAGTGTAACTGCCCCCAGAGTGGGGCTTACCATGGGAGACTACCATGAAACTCTTTCAAACATTCCTGATGGCCTCGGTTGCCTTCGGGCTGGCGGGTGCGGCTTTTGCCGACAACGCACGGCCCCAGAAGAACTGGGGGACTTCTGGTGGGAGTGGTGGAGCATCCACCGTGACCCACTATGAGCTTGGTGTGATTGCCGGGCAGACCGCAGAGGCCGAAAAGGGCCTTCTGGGGAGCAGCACGTACATCACCAACACCAGTTGTGGTGTGTGCATCACCAATGAAATTCACGGCAACGGCAACGTTGTCACGAACACCGGCACGAATTCCGGCGATGTGAGCGCCCAGCAGGGCGTTGGCAACGGCGGAATTTCGCAGGGCATCAAGCAGTAACCGCCTAGGGGGCAACACCATGAAGACAATTCTCAGTGTGGCAGCCGCCTCGGTTGCCGTTATCGCACTTTCGGGCTGCCAGACTTCCGGCAGCGCTTTCAAGGGAACGACGGGCAGTGCGCCCGCCAAGACCGTGATTGCGCAGACGGCCGAAATCAAGTCCCTCAGCCCGCTGCTGGCGTGCGTCAAGCCGGCGATTGCTGGCAAGACGATCGCGGTGGCTCCGGCCACGGACAGCACGGGCAAGACGAACTCGGTCGCCGATTCCGGTACGGGTAACTTCATGCCCGGGGCACAGACCTCCAACTTCGCGATTCCGACGCTGCGTGCAGCGGGAGCCAAGGTGATGAACCTGAACTCCGTCGGTGGTGAGTCCGTTCTCCGGCAGCTGGTGAATTCCAGCAAGCTCCGGCAGATGCAGAACACCACGACCAGGAACATGCCGGACTACTATCTGGACTTCGCGAGCATGTCGCTCGACTTCGACCGGACCACCAACTTCTCCTTGATGATCAAGGGTTTTGGCGGTTACAACGACACGCAGCGTGCTACCATTTCCGGTGGTGCGAAGCTGGTCCGGGCCGATGGGTCTCTGATCGTGGACGGCTATGGTTCGATGAAGATTTCGGTCTTCTCGACGCAGAGTGGCCTGATGCTGGGACGCGTGTTTGGTGGTGACACCCTCGCGACCGGTGAAGCCGGTGCTGGATTCCAGCAGCCGATGCAGTTGTGGACGGGTGAGTATGTCACCCAGCTGACGACTGCAGGGGCGATGGCGGATATGTCCGGCAACCCGCGCTGCAAGGCAATGTACGACAAGCTGGTTCAGCCTGACGTCGTCGACATGTAATTCAGACATGCTGCGCGGCGAGAGCCGCGCGGCCCGAGATTCCGCTCATCCCCCACGGGAGAGTGGAAGTACTACCTGACCGCTGCGGCGGCGGGTCAACCTAGCCGTGTCATGGTGATACGGCATTCTCTGAGAGGAAACTACCATGAAAAAGTTCGCACTCGTTCTCGCTTCTGTTGCTCTGGCATCTTCGACGGCTTTCGCCGGCGGCATCGGCGGCGGCTTCGGCGGCGGCTCGGATAAGGGTCTCGAAGTCGACGTGTTCGGCAAGAACTCGGCCCCGATCGTCGGCGTTCAGCTCAATGGCAATGTCGGTGTCGGCAATGTCGGCGAAGACCTGGACATCGGCAACACCTCGGTCGCTGTGACCTCGGACATCGAGATCGACGGTCCGAAGGTCGACAGCGTGACGGTCACCGGCAAGAACAGCGGTATCGTCGTCGCCGTCCAGGCCACCGGCAACATCGGTGCCGGCAATGTTTCGGGCAACCTGAACCTGAGCAACACCGCAGCCGGCGTCGCCAGCTCGATCTCCATCAAGGACTAATCGTCCTCATCATCGAACGCGGCGGGCCCCCTTTGGGGGCCCGTTTGCTTTTACGAGAAAGCCCCCAGTTTGGGGGCTTTTTGTTTTGGGAAGACTTTTCTGGGCCTGTTTTTTTGGCCTAGAGGCGGCCGGTGGTGAGGTAGTGTTCGAGCGAGTGGATGTTGTAATCCCCCTTCAGGAACGCATTGGTGGCGACCAGTTTGCGGTGGAGGGCGATGTTGGTTTTGATGCCTTCGCCGTTCACTACAAATTCCTCCAAAGCGCGTTTGAGGCGTGCGACCGCTTCTTCCCGCGTGGCGCCGTGGACGATGAGTTTGCCCACGGTGGCGTCGTAATACGGCGGGACGGTGTAGCCGGGGTAGATCATGCTATCGACACGGACGCCGGGGCCGCCCGGGGCGAAGTATTCGGTTACTTTGCCGGGGGAGGGGATGAATTTATCCGGATCTTCCGCGTTGATGCGGCATTCGATACTGTGGCCGCGCGGCGTGACCGAGAGCAGCGGGTAGCGCAGGGGCAGGCCTGCGGCGACGCGGATTTGCTCGGCCACAATATCGATTCCCGTGACCATTTCGGTGACGGGGTGTTCGACCTGCAGGCGGGTGTTCATTTCGATGAAGTAGAACTCGCCTTTTTCATACAGGAATTCGAAAGTACCTGCGCCGAGGTAGCCCATTTGGCTGCAGGCGTTGGCGACGGCGGCGAAGAGTTTTTCGCGCTGCGCGTCCGTCACGGCCGGAGAGGGCGTTTCCTCGATGATTTTTTGGTGGCGGCGCTGGAGGGAGCAGTCCCGCTCGCCTAAAATACTGACGTTGCCGTGGCTGTCGCATAGGACTTGCACTTCGATGTGGCGCGGGGTTTCGAGGAATTTCTCCAGGTAAACGCGGTTGTCCCCGAAGTTGGCTTGGGCTTCCGACATGGCAATATGCAGCGCGTTGCGGAGTGCGGTGGCGCTGTGGGCGACCTTCATACCCTTACCGCCGCCGCCTGCGGCCGCTTTGACGATGACGGGGTAGCCGATGCGTTCGGCGACTTCCAAAGCTTCCTCAACGTCCGACAGGGCTCCGCCAGAGCCCGGAATGGTGGGGATGCCGTACTGTTTGACGGTACGGATGGCTTCGATTTTATCCCCCATGATGCGGATGTGCTCCGGCTTCGGGCCGATAAATGTGAAGCCGAGTTTACCGGTGATTTCGGCGAACTTCGCGTTTTCCGCTAGGAAGCCGTAGCCGGGGTGGATGGCTTCGGCGTCCGTCACTTCGGCGGCGCTGAGGATGCGGGGGATGTTGAGGTAGCTGTCCTTGGCGGCATTGGCGCCGATGCAGACGCTTTCCGTGGCCAGTTTGACGTGGAGGGAGGTGGCGTCCGCCTCACTGTGCACGGCCACGGTGGCGATGCCCATTTCCCGGCAGGTGCGGTGGATGCGGACGGCAATTTCGCCGCGGTTCGCGATAAGAATTTTCTTAAACATAAGATTTACCGGCGCTTACTGGATAATGAAGAGCGGTTGGCCGTATTCCACCGCCTGTGCGTTGGCGACGAGGATTTTGGTGACGGTGCCGGCGCGGTCGGCTTCGATCTGGTTCATGGTTTTCATGGCTTCGATGATACCGAGGGTTTGGCCGACGGTGACGGTGTCCCCCTCCTTCACAAAGGCTGGGGATTCCGGACTGTTGGCGCGGTAGAAGGTGCCGACCATGGGAGATTTGAAGGTGGTGGCGGCGTCCGCGGCGGGTTCCGGCTTGTGGGGCGCGGGCGCGGTGGCGGCAGGGGCCGGGGCGGCGGCAACAACGTGCTGGGCGACTGCCGAGCCCGGTTTACGCAGGCGCAGGCGCGTGCCGTGGCTTTCGATTTCCACTTCTTCCAGACCGGTGGTTTCCAGCCACTTGGCGAGTTGGTCCAGCTGTTTGATGTCGAAACTGGTGGCGGCGGGCTTTTTGGGAGAGTCGGTCATGAGAATAGGCTGCTTCGTTGGCTTTTAATGATATGTAATATGTTTATGACTTGGGTGTTATAAGGCGATTTGCAAGAATTTCAAGCTTGTGGAGCTTCTGCATCTCTTCGTTCAGCTTGTGGAGAGTGTCTTTCCACTTTAAAATCAATGCTTTGCGTTCGCCGTCCGTGAGGTGGGCCGCCCGTTTTTCGAGCATTTCCACGGCCATGGTAAGGTCCGGGTAGGGGGAGAAGCTGGGGCGCTTGGGCGCGGGCTTGGGGTTTGCGGCGGCGAGGTCCGCCGAGATTTGGGGCAGGGCTTCGGCCAGCGGCATCGGTTTGCGGGCCGTACGCTTGGCGGGTGACTTGAGCTTGAGGGGCTGGCGTGGAGGCATGGGCGTTTATACCATAGGAACAGGGTTGGAGGTAGCGCGGAACCGGGTTTGGGGGTTATTTCTGCTGGTTATCGAGGCTGGCCTGGAGAGTGTTGGCCCAGTCCTGCAGTTTGGGGTCTGGCGAGGTTTTCAGGTAGTTTTTGGCGAGGGCGAGGGACTGGCGCGCGGCTTCAGGGTCCGGCGCGACCATGAAGCCTTGGGCGCGGGCGAGGTGGCTTTCGGCCAAACGGCCGAGGTTGCCGTAGGCGAGGCCGAGGCCGAGCCAGGGGTCCGTCCATTCCGGCCAGTCGCGGGTGACGCGTTCGTAGCGGGCGATGGCGCCGCTGAAGTCGTCCTGATTGCGGAGGATTTCGGCGAGCTGGTATTGGAACAGGTGGAGTTCGGGATTTTTTTCCAGCACTTTGGTGAGGAGGCGGTTGGCGCTGCCGAGGTCCGACCTATCCAGTGCCATTTTGACGGCGATTTCGTTGTAGTACGGGTCTTCCGGATTGGACTCAAGGAGGAGTTCGAGGTTGCGTTCGGCGAAGTCGGTTTTTCCTTGCTTGGTGTAGGCGAGGGCGCGGGCGTAGCGCGAGACGTTGTCCGGCCCTTGGCCGTATTTGCGGATGACGCTGGCGGGTGTAGCGGTGAGAGCCATGACCTTGGCTTGCAGGCGGTTGAAGTTGATGAGTTCGTTCGCTTTGGTGAGGCCGGTTTTCTGGGCGGCGGTTTCCTGCGCGGTGACACCGGTGAGGTTGGCGAGGCGTTCCGGCGGGAGAGGGTGGGTGACCAGCCATGGTGGCGGGGCGTTGTAGCTGAGTTGGGATTCGGTGCGGAGGGTTGTGAACATATCCACCATGCCTTGCACGCTGATGCCGGCGGCGTGGAGGGCGTTGATGGCGTGGCGGTCGGCCTCCGCTTCCTGCGTGCGGGTGTGGGCCATGAAGCCTTGGAGTGCGCCTGCTTGGCCCCCCAATGCGATGGCGCCTGCGGCCTGCGGGGCGCCTGCTACGGCTGCGCCGATGCCGAGCACCGCGCCCGCGATGGCGCCGTAGGTGGCTTGTTGGGCGTGGACTTCCCGTTGCAGCAAATGATTACCGGCGATGTGCCCGAGTTCGTGCGCCAAGACCCCTTGGAGTTCCGATGCTGATTTGGCTTTATTGATGAGGCCGGAATGGACGTAGATGATGTTTTCGGACGTGACGAAGGCGTTGATGCTGGGGTCGTTCACTAACACAAAATGCACGCGGGTTTGGGGGACGAGAGATTTGCGAAGCGGTTCGGTGAGGATGCGGGCGGCTTCGGAGAATTCTTGGTCTAGTATCAACTGTTGGGCATGCAAGGCAGATGGGCACAAGGCCACAAGGCACAAGGTGAGTGTGCGAAGGCGACGGAGAACTTGCATGCCCGATAACCCCTAGCGAGGGGCACGGCGGCGATTGCTGGCGGCGCGGCGGGCGACAACCGAACGGCGGGCGGCAGCTGCGGCGGCAATGGTGTTACCGGTGGCGCTGCGCATGACGGAGTTGGCCGTACTGCTGATGACCGCTGAGCCGTTGGTGCCGTTGAGGAGCGTGAGTTGCTCGGTGCTTTCCGGCTTGGTGAGTGACGTGTGCGACGTGACTGCGGCAGTTGGTGCCATAGATTGAACAACGGACTGAACGGGGTGTGCCGCAGGTTGTTGTTGCATGGCCGGAGCTGGGGAAGCGGACGTTTGTGACGTGCTGGAACTTGAGCTGGAGCTAGAGCTAGAGGAGCTGGCGCTGCTGGACGTGCTGGAGGCAGAAGGTTGCCACGTTGACTGGCTGCCGCCCCACGTTTGGGACGAGCTGCTGATGGCGGATTTCCACATGTTGGCCAACGCCTGACTGCTGGCCGTGAAGGGCATGTTACGCTGCCACTGGAGCATGAACGTGCCACGGTGGGCCTGCATGACCATGCCGAGGTTGATGGCGGCGGTAAGGTTGTGACCGTTCCAGCGGCTGAGGCACTCCACGATTTCCGGCAGGGATTTGGCGGAGCAGAGGGTGGTGAAATATTGCGGCTGGCGTTGCCAGAATTCCGAGACAAAGCGCGCCTGCGCGGATTGCATGCTGGACACTGATTGCCAGAAGGATGCCGGTGTGGTGGACATGCCTTCCATACCCGTTTGCCATTTGCTGCAAGCCTGCTGCCACTGCGTGGTGAAGTTTGCCATTTGTTCCGACAGGGATTTGGCGGTGAAAGCCGAGTTTTGCCATGGGGCCATGTGGTGCAACCTTTTGTTGTTAAGTTGAGATTAAGGCACATGGGCAGCCGGTACAAGCGCCAAGGGTAAGGATTAGGCAACGCTATGAAAAAGGGGGCTGACGCCCCCCTTTTATACTTAGCTGCCGATGAGCCGTGAGATGAGGCTCTTCGGTTTTTCCTTGGCGGGTTCTTTGGCTGGCTCCTTCGCTTTTTTCGGCTTCGCGGTGGTGTCCTCCGCCGTTACTTTGGCGATGGCGATGGGCGCGTCCGCGGCGTCGGTATCCGCCTGTTTGCGGATTTCGAACTTCTTGCGGGGAGGGGCGGCGATAACGGCGGGAGCGTCATCCTTTTCCACGGCGACTTTTTGGACGGCCAGCGGTTGGTCCTCCACCGGAGTGACCGGACGGGCGGGTTTGGGCTGCGGCTGCTTGGTTGGAGTGTCCGCCGTTTTATCATCCTTGCGGTTGGGGCGGCCCTTGGCGTTGGAGGGGGCGTTCTCGGTGGTGGCGGATTCTTGTGCCGGAGTGTCCGAGCGGCGTGGGCGGCGGCCTTCGGATTTATCCTGAGACTTATCCTGTGACTTTTCGGGCTTGCCGGATTTTTCCGGTTTGCTTTCAGTGCGGGTGTCCGGCTTGCTGTCCGCGTGTTTTTCGCGGCGGTTGTTACGTTCCGGTTTTTCCGCACGTTCCGGCTTCTCGGAGCGTTCCGTTTCCGAACGGTTCGGGCGGGATTGGCGCTGGCGGAGTTCGGGCGGGAGTTCGGGTTGTTCGCGCACGATCATTTCCAAGACCTGGCTGGTTTCGGTGCCGTCCGCTTTGATGCGGACGAGTTCGAGAGCGTGGTCCGGGGCGATGTAGGAGTCGTCCGCCTTGAATTGCAGTTGGTATTTGTAGCGTTCTTCCAAGCTGCGGATGAGGTCCCGCTTGTGGTTCAGGAGCCAGAGCACCATTGAGGTGCTGGAGGAGACGATGACGCGGTCGGCGTCCCGGATGTCGTCCTCTTCCAGTTTGCGCAGCACCATGAGGGCGGAGGCGGCGGGGCTGTGCACGTGGCCGGAGCCGAGGCAGTGCGGGCAGCTGACGAAGTGGCTTTCGCCAAAGCTGGGGCGCAGGCGCTGGCGGGAGATTTCCATCAGGCCGAAGTCCGAGATATTTCCGGTTTGGATGCGGGCGCGGTCCCTCCGAAGCGCCTTGCGCATGGCGCTTTCGATTTTACGGACGTTGCGGTGGTCTTCCATATCGATGAAGTCCACGACAATCAGGCCGGCGAGGTCGCGCAAGCGGATTTGGCGGGCGAGTTCCTCGCAGGCTTCCAGATTGGTTTTCAGCGCGGTTTCTTCGATGTTGCGTTCCTGCGTGGCGCGGCCGGAGTTGATGTCCACCGACACCAGAGCTTCCGTGGGGTTGATGACCAGATAGCCGCCGGAGGGCAGGGTGACGCGGGTGTGGTGCAGGTGGTTGAGTTTGGCTTCCACCTTAGCCTGTGTGAAGAGCGGGGTTTCTTCCTTGTGCTGCTTGATGAGGCGGAGGGTGTCGGGCATCAGGTTCTTGGCGAAGTCCTTCGCCATTTTGTAAGCGCGGGGGCCGGAGATGACGATTTCCTCGATGTCCTCGGAGGTCATGTCCCGCAAGGCACGGACGATGACGGAGCCGTCCTCGTGGATGCAGCGGATGTCATCGTGCTGGATGAATTCCTCGTTGATGTGCTGCCAGAGGTTGGTGAGGTTTTCGTAGTCGTGCTTGATTTGTGCGTTGGGCTGGCCGACACCGGCGGTGCGGATGATGAGGCCCATGGTGTCCGGCACTTTCAGTTCCGCGTAGACTTCACGGAGTTGGCGGCGTTCTTGGGGGTCGGTTATCTTGCGGCTGATGCCACCGGCGTAAGGCGTGTTGGGCATGAGCACGGTGTAACGGCCGGGGAGGCTGAAATAGGTGGTGAGGGCGGCGCCTTTGCTGCCGCGTTCTTCCTTCACCACTTGGACGAGGATTTTCTGGCCTTCTTTGAGGACGTCCTGGATGCGGTAGCGGCGGTGGATGGGGGCCTGGTTGGGGCGTTTTGCGTTTTGCGTGTCCCGTTTTGAGTTGGGTTCACCATTGGATTCAGCCTCTTCAGAGGGAAGGGGGATTGCGGCTTTGGCTGCGGCGCGTTGGGGGCGTTGGCGGGTGGCTTGGACGCGGCGCGGTTGTCGGTTGCGGCGGCCTTT
>JAIXZU010000026.1 GCA_027489415.1 Alphaproteobacteria bacterium | reverse complement strand
CCCGCTGGCGTTTATTAAGGACACCCGCGACGACGTCCTGCGTGAAGCCCGTGCCGGCCGTGGCAAGGAACTCCTCTCCCAATACCGCAAAGGCAACAAATCCGCCTCTAAGTAAGGGGGCGGGGTGTCAGGCCCCGCTGGTTAATGTTCCCATAAAACTCCATGAAATACGTTCAAACGTTCCTCTATTGGCTGCACCGCCGCCCAGGCAGCGCCTGTGCCTTTACCCATAGCCCGGTCACGGAGGGCTGTCGCCGCATCCCCGCCTTCCAGCGCGCCCCGATAGACCCCGTCTATTACGAGTAACTCCCTCACGGCGCTGCTTACCAAGCGCTCACCACTTGTATAAAAACAACGCTTTTCCCTTGGCTATCGCCAGCCGCAGCGCTATGGTGCGGCCATGTTCAGTCTCGTAAAGTCTCTCTTTGGCACGCCCTCCACTCGCTTCCTGAAGGAAGCACAGGTCTACATACCTAAAATCAATGCTTTGGAGGCTGATTTCCAAGCCAAATCGGACGACCAGCTAGTCGCCGTCACCGCCCAGCTGCAAGAACGCCTCGACAAAGGCGCCAAGCTGGATTCCCTCATTCCCGAAGCCTTCGCCGCCGTCCGCGAAGCCGCCCGCCGCGCTCTAGGTCTCCGCGCGTTTGATGTCCAGCTCACCGGCGGTCTCGCCCTGCACTTCGGCAAAATTGCGGAAATGAAAACCGGTGAAGGTAAAACCCTTGTTTCCACCTTCGCCGCCTACCTCAACGCGTTGTCGGGCAAGGGCGTGCATATCGTCACGGTGAACGACTATCTCGCCCAGCGGGACGCCGCCTGGATGGGCCAGGTCTTCGCCAAACTGGGGCTGTCCACCGCCGCCATTTACCACGGCCAAAGCCCGGAAGAGCGCAAAGCCGCCTATCAGGCGGATATAACTTGGGCCACCAATAATGAACTTGGGTTCGACTATCTGCGGGACCACATGGTTCTCAGCCCTCAACAACTCGTCCAGCGCCCGCTGCACTACGCGATTGTCGACGAAGTCGACAGCATCCTGATTGACGAAGCCCGTACCCCCCTCATTATTTCCGGCCCGTCGGACGATAAAACCGAGCTCTACCAAGCCATAAACGTCCTTATTCCGGAATTAGTGGAAGTCGAGGACTACGAGCTGGACGAAAAACAGCGCTCCGCTCACCTGACCGAGCAAGGAACCGACAAAGCCGAGGCCTTCCTCCGCCAAACCGGCTTGTTGTCGGAAGAAGGTAACCTCTACGACGTCCACAACATCAGCCTCATCCACCACATCAATCAGGCTCTCCGCGCCCACACCCTGTTCAAGAAGGACGCCGAGTACATCGTCAAGGACGGCGAAGTTGTGCTGATCGACGAATTCACCGGCCGCATGATGTCCGGCCGCCGCCTCTCGGACGGCCTCCATCAAGCGATCGAAGCCAAAGAAGGCGTCACCATCAAGCAGGAAAACCAAACGCTTGCCAGCATTACCTTCCAGAACTACTTCCGCCTCTATACCAAGCTGTCGGGAATGACTGGTACCGCCGCAACCGAAGCCGAAGAATTCGAAAATATCTACGGCCTCACCGTCATCGCCATCCCCACCAACAATCCGGTGCAACGGAAGGACTTCGCGGATATCATCTACCCCGGCCGTAAAGGTAAGCTCCGCGCCATCGCAAAAGATATTCAGGACTGCCACGAACGCGGCCAACCCGTCCTCGTCGGCACCACCACAATCGAGCGCTCTGAAGAACTCTCCGAAACCCTGAAAGCCGCAGGCATACCTCACGCCGTGCTCAACGCCCGCTACCACGAGCAGGAAGCCGCCATCATCGCCCAAGCCGGCCGCAAAGGCGCCGTCACCATCGCCACCAACATGGCCGGCCGTGGTACGGACATCAAACTCGGCGGTAATCTGGAGCTCCTCCTTGCCGAAGCGACCAACGAGGCCGAAGCCGCTAAAATCCGCGCCAATTACGACAAAGAACACGCCGAAGTCATGGCCGCAGGCGGTCTCAAAGTCTTGGGTACCGAACGCCACGAATCCCGCCGTATCGACAACCAGCTGCGCGGCCGTAGTGGCCGTCAGGGCGACGTCGGCGCCAGCGTCTTCTACCTCTCGATGCAGGACGACCTCATCAAACGCTTCGCTCCAAACTTCGAAAGCCTCATCGCACGCCTGAACGTGCCGGAGGACGACGCCGTCCAGCTCGGTATCGTCAGCAAGGCCGTGGAAAACGCCCAGAACAAAATCGAAGCCTTCAACTTCGACATCCGCAAAAACATCCTGAAGTACGACGAAGTCCTGAACGACCAACGCAAAGTCGTCTACGACCAACGCACGGACATCCTCTTCAGCGACAATCTGGACGAAACGATTATCGAATTCCGCGCCGAAATCCTCCAAAATCTCATCACGTCAGCCTTCCCGTACGGCGCCCTGCCGGAGCAGTGGCAACCCGCCATCCTCATCGAAGGCCTCGAAAAAACCTTCAATCTCAAGCTGCCAATTGCGGACTGGATGAAGGACGCCGACGTCGGCGCGGACACCATCTCCGAAAAATGCCACGCCGCCGTGGAAAAGTCGTGGTCGGAGCGCACCCGCCCCTTCACGCCGGAAGTCCTGAACAGCATTGAAAAATCCGTCCTGCTGCAAACGCTGGACAAACTCTGGCGCCACCACCTGCAAGCGCTGGATATCCTCCGCAAAGGCATCGGCCTCCGTGGCTATGCGCAGAAGGATCCTCTCAACGAATATGCCCGCGAAAGCTACATGCTGTTCGAAGACCTCCTCGCCGCCACCAAGCAGGAAACGGTGGAAATGCTCTCCCGCGTCCAATTGGCGGACGACCAACCCACCGAGGGGCTGACAGCACAACCAACCAAGTTCACCCACCCCACCGAGCAAGGCCCCGTCACTGAACGTGTCAACGAAACCGTCACGCTGGATGGCGCCGCCTTCTCACCGGACAAATTCGGCCTGAAATCATGGGACGACATCAACCCGCTGGATGGCCGCATCCCCCGCAACGCCCCATGCCCCTGCGGCTCCGGCGAACGCTTCAAAGCCTGCCATGGCAGCCTCGAACGCATCCGTTCAGCCGCTAAAAAATCAGCCGCTTAACACCGAAATACCAGTTACCAGATACTAAAACACCATGACAATCCGCGTCCGCTTCGCCCCATCACCCACCGGCTTCATGCACGTCGGCCACCTTCGTGCCGCCCTGCCCAACGTCCTGCTCGGCCTCAGCCAGCAAGGCACACTTATTCTGCGGTTTGAGGACTCCGACTTCGAACGCAACAAGCCGGAATCCGAAGCCGCCTTCTTCGAAGACCTCGCATGGCTGGGCTTCGAATTCAATGAAGGCCCGCACCTCGGCGGCCCCGTAGCACCCTACACCACGGTGGAACGCGCCGACCGCGGGGACTACAAAGCCGCCGTGGACAAACTCATGGCCATCGGCCGCGCCTATGAATGCTTCACCAGTCCGGAAGAGCTGGACCTTCTCCGCAAGGTGCAAACCATGAAAAACGAGCCCCCGCGCTACGACAACCGCCACCGCAACCTCACCGAGGAGCAAAAAGCCGCCTACCGCGCGGAAGGCCGCCAACCCGTCATCCGCTTCAAGCTGGAAGACAAACCGATAACGTGGGTGGACGCCATCCGCGGCGAACAAACCTTCCAACCGCATAACTTGGGCGGAGACCCCGTCATCGTCCGCTCCACCGGCATGCCGCTCTTCACCTTCTATGGCGCCGTGGACGACATCGCCATGGGCATCACCCACGTCATTCGGGGTGAGGACCACGCCACCAATGCGGCAATCCAAGTGCAACTGTACGAAGCCCTCGGCGCCACCCCGCCCCAGTTCGCGCACATTGCGCTCATGCTGGACAAAGACGGTCACAAAATGTCCAAGCGCCTCGGTGCCCTCCAAATCCGCCAACTGCGGGAACAAGGCTACCTTCCCACCGCCATCCTCTCCTACATGGCCGGTCTGGGTCTGTCTGAAACCCACTCCCCCTCCGCCACCCTGCCGGAACTCGCCGTCAACTTCAGCCTCTCCAAGTGCGGCAAAGCCCCCGTGCGGTTTGATGAAGACCAGCTCCTCCACACCAACACCAACGCCCTTCACCACATGGACTGGGAAACCGTAGAGAAGCACGCCACACCCTTCATCCCCGCCGAATTCCGCATCACGAATGACGAACTTCGTGCCATCTGGCCCATGGTGCGCGAAAGCCTGAAAACGCTGGCGGACATCCCCGCCGCACTGGAACCCATCCTCAAGGCACCAGCCCCCCAAACCTTCTCACCGGAGGACAAATCCTTCCTCCAAGCCGCCACGGAAGCCCTTCCAGCCACCTTTACGGCAACAACATGGAGCGACTGGACCAACGCCCTCAAAGCCGCCACCGGCCGCAAGGGGAAGGAACTCTTCATGCCCCTGCGCCTCGCCCTCACCGGCCAGCAACACGGGCCGGAACTCGCCCAACTGCTCCCCGTCTGGGGCCCCACCGAGGTCAAATCCCGCCTCCAAAACGCCTGTCGTTAGGGAATTCTAACGGCTCATAAGGAGCCATAAAGGCTGAGGAATACCGTGCCTTGCGGTCAGATTTCACCAATATGGGGTAGGGGCCCCATGTTGGCTGAAATCTCCGACCAGGCACCACCCTTACCCCTCACAGGCACTTCCTGAAATCGCAGGCACTAACTCTGAAAATACAAAAAATCTAACCTCTAACCTCTAACTTCTGGTAACTATAGTCTATGCCGCACACCGAACCCAAGCTCCGCCTCTACAACTCCCTAATTAGGGAAAAACAGACCTTCACACCGATAGACCCCACCAACGTCGGCCTCTACGTCTGCGGAGTAACCCCGTATGACGACTCCCACATCGGCCACGCCCGCGGCGCCGTCGTCTTCGATGTCCTCTTCCGTCTCCTCCGCCATCTGTACGGAGAAAACCACGTCAACTACGTCCGTAACTTCACGGATATCGACGACAAAATCATCGAGCGCGCCAACGAACTCGGCGTGAACCCGACCGACCTCGCCGAACAGCACATCAAGGGCTACCACGAAGACCTCGCCGCCCTGAACACCCTCCCGCCCACGCACGAACCCCGCGTCAGCACCTCCATGCAAGGCATCGTAGAAATGGTGGACGAACTCCTCGCCGCCAAAAAGGCCTATGTGACGGAATCCGGAGACGTGATGTTCGACGTCCCCGCCTTCGAGCGCACCGGCGGCCATTCACCCTTCGGCACCCTCGCACGCCGCACATTCGATAAACTCCAGGCCCGCGTCGAAGGCGACGAAGAAAAGCGGGACCCACGCGACTTCCCCATCTGGAAAGCCAACGCCAAATCCACCACCAAGCTGGAACAAGCCTTCCACCCCAAAGAAGATTTCAAAGCACAACACTTCACCGCCCCCGGCCGCCCCGGCTGGCATATCAAATACTCGGTCATGT
>JAIXZU010000046.1 GCA_027489415.1 Alphaproteobacteria bacterium | reverse complement strand
GGGTTTTACCACCGCCAATCGTGAGGGTTTTACCGGAGTTTTTTGGCGGGTTTTGGGGCGTGTCGGCCATGTGTGCATTTTCCTTAGAATTTCTGCCGCTTTTAGCGCTTAAATGGTGGGCATGTCAAGGACAGGTCGTTATTCGTCATTCGTTATTCGTGATTCGAATGAGGTGTTGACGATAGATGGGCCTGAATCTCTGCCCATGGGACGGGCGGTTTGTTGGTTTTAAGGCGGTTGGCGAAAGCTTTGCGCTTGTGGGCGGCGCGGTAGGCGGTTTCATTCGGGCATACATACACGCCACGGCCTTGGGCGCGGTGCGGGCCGAGGAGGACCTCCGGTGTGGGAGTGCCTTGCACGTTGACGATGCGTAGGAGCTGCGCCTGCGGGAGCTTTTGCTGGGTGCCGGCGCAGGTGCGAAGTGGGGTGTGAGCCATGGCCCGTTGTGCCTTTTTTGATTGGATTTGGCAAGAAGCCTGTGTATAAACAATGGATATACCAGCCCTTTTTTGGAGTTTTTTGATGCGTGAACAATCTCCGACTTCCCCAGACAACCCTGACCATACCACCCCCAGACCGCGCGATGTGCGAACGCGTGTGGTGAGCGGACAAGTACCTGCCAAACCGTTTAAACTAAGCGATACTGCCCCCTACATTATGGTGACGCTGATGCTGGTAGGGCTTGGCACAGTGATTTACGGTGTATGGGCGGCCCTCACTTGGTTGTTTTAACATGCGAAAAGCCCCGGGAGACCGGGGCTTTTTTGCGTGCCTGAGGTTTAGGCTTGGGCAGCGGCTGCGGGTTTGGAGTCCGCGGCGGCGACTTCGACTTCATCCTCATCGTCCTCTTCTTCGGCGAACCAGTGCTGGCGGGCTGCCATGATAAGCTTCTGGGCCTGTTTGTCGTTGAGGAGGCCGGCGGGGAGCATTTCCTGCAGTTCGTCGGTGGCGAGGTCGCCCAGATCATCCAGCGTTTTGATGCCTTTTTCGCCGAGTGCCACGATGAGGTCGGCGGTCATGCCGGGCATGGCCTTGAGTTCGTCCGTCACGCCCAGTTTGGCGAGGCGCTCGGTGGCTGCCGTGATGGCGGCTTGGGCGCGGTTCTGGAGTTCGGTGGCGATGTCGGTGTCCAGCCCTTCGATACCGGCGATTTCTTCCGGTGTGACCTTGAGGAGGTCGTCGATGCTGCGGAAGCCTTCGGCGATGAGCAGGCGGGCCAAGACCTCATCGACGTCGAGGTTCTGCATCAGGTTGGCGGAGAGGACGTTGTACTCGTTAGTGCGGCGCTCGGATTCTTCGGCGTCGGTCATGACGTCGATGTCCCAGCCGGTCAGGATACTGGCGAGGCGGACGTTTTGACCACGGCGGCCGATGGCGAGGGAGAGGTTGTCCTGCGGGACGACGACTTCGATGCGGTTGTCGTCTTCATCCAGCACCACTTTGCTCACCTGGGCCGGTTGCATGGCGCGGACGAGGAACTCGGCGGCGTTGGGTGACCATTCGATGATGTCCACGCGCTCTCCCTGAAGTTCGGTGGTGACGGCTTGCACACGGACGCCGCGGATACCGACGCAGGCGCCGACGGGGTCGAGGTTACGGTCGTAGGACTTCACGGCGATTTTGGCGCGGAAGCCGGGGTCCCGCGAGGCGCCCATGACTTCGATGGTGCCGTTCTGGATTTCGGGAACCTGTTCCTTGAACAATTCTACCAAGAATTGCGGGTGGGTGCGGCTGATGAAGATTTGCGGGCCGCGGGCTTGGGGGTTCACCTTGTAGATGTAGGCGCGGATACGGTCTCCCTGTTTGAAGGTTTCGCGCTGGATGGTTTCATCCTTCGGCAGCCAGGCTTCGGCGCGGCCGAGGTCGATCAGGGCGCCGTTGAAGTCCGCACGCTTGACGATACCGGAGATGATGGTACCGACGGCGTCCTTGTAGTTTTCCAGTTCACGGGCGCGTTCGACGTCCTTCACCTTTTGGAAGATGACCTGCTTCGCGGCTTGCGCGGCGACGCGGCCGTCGAAGTACTTGGCCGGCATGTCTTCCATCAGGTATTCGCCGATCTGGATGTTCGGGTTGATTTTTTGGGCTTCGGCGAGGAGCATTTGGGACGGGCTGGATTTCAGCGGGTAGCCGCGCTTGTCGGAGGCGGGGCGCAGCTCGGGCTCGCGGCCTTCACGGACAGCCGCACGGGCTTCTTCCGGAGAGATGGGTTCCATGACCATTTTCACGACCTGGATGAGGCGCTTGATGTGGACGTCCCCGGTGACGCGGTCGATGTGGCCTTGGACGAGGAGGTCCAGCGGTTGCAGGCCGAGTTCGGCAGCAAGCTTTTTACGGGCGGCCATCTGGATGGCTTGCTCCATCACTTCGATGACTTGTTCCTTTTCGATGTCCTTTTCACGGGCGACCATTTCGGCGATTTGTAAGTATTCGAGAGCCATGTGACGTTCCTTTGGTGTTCTGGTTACTGGTAATTGGTGTTTTGGTAATTAAGCTTCGGTGACGGATTCGTCATCCGCTTCGGCTTCGGCGGCCGCTTTTTGGCGGACGTTGGCGGCTTTCATCAGTTCGGCCAGTTCTTCCTTGCTGGGAGTGAGGTGGGCGTGGTGGATCTGGTTAAAATTGACGACCAGCGTGTAACCGCCTTCCGCCATGATGATTTTCAGGCTGGTTTCGGTAGGTTCGGTGATGATACCGACCGTGCTACCCAGCACGCCTTTGCCGGACGGATTGGCAATGGGACGGGTGAAGGTGAGTTTTGCCTGCTTGCCGTTGAAACGGAGGTAGTCGGCGGGGTTCATCAGCGGGCGCTCGAGGCCGGGCGAGCCGACTTCCAGCGTGTAGGGCGTTTTGATGATATCGGCGACATCCATTTGAGCGGAGAGCGTGCGCGAGGCGGCGGTGCAGAGTTCCACCGTCGGACTGGTGCCGTCCGGCATTTCGGCCATGACATCCAGCGTTTGTTTGCCGCGCCCGCTGGCGGTGCCACCGGAGAGACGCGCCTGCACGAGCACGAGGCCATGCGCCGCAAGGGCGGCCGCGGCCTGCTGGCTGATTTGTTCGGCGAGTGTTGCCATGTATTTCCCCCTGTTATCCCCTCCCCCTGAAGGCTGTTTGGCAATAAAAAAAGCGGCCAGTGGCCACTTGGATTGCTAACAGTCAGCTCCAGAGTGTTAAGCAACCTTTGGTAGGCGGGTTGCTGTTGGGTGCAATGTGGAGGAAGAGCGGAGGACTGTCAAGGGTTGTTAAACTGTTTTTATCGCATTGATAAACCATGGATTTCTTCCTGCGATAGCGGCTTTTTGCTGATATTTCGTGGGTTGCCACCACTCCGGCGCGACGGTGAGGAGCTGGGGACCGACCAGAGTATCCTCCCGTTCCGAGAGGCGCGCGGAGGGCTTGCAGTCCGCCGCGGCAAGGTTGACGGGGGCAAGCTGCAGGCCCTTGGTTTGGAAGAGGTTGGCGATGGTGTTGTAGGCGTAAGAGGGCCAGTCCGTGACCACCCAGAGTTCTCCGCCCGTTTTGAGGGCAGTGGTGATGGAGGCGAGCACCTCCGGCTGGATGATGCGACGCTTGTGGTGGCTGGTTTTGGGCCAGGGGTCCGGGAATAAAATCAGGGTACGCGCGATGGTGCCGGGTGCGATGAGACCGTTGGTAAAGAGCGTGCGGCCATCTTCAGGATAAATGCGCAAGTTGGGGATAGGGTGGTTTTCCAGTTGTGTGAGAAGCGTGCGGAGACCGTTGAGGTAGATTTCCGAGCCGATGAAGTTCATGGCCGGATTGGCTTTAGCACGGGCATACAGAGCGAGGCCGTTGCCGATGCCGAGTTCGATTTCAACGGGTTTGCC
Source organism: Alphaproteobacteria bacterium (assembly GCA_027489415.1). GTDB lineage: Bacteria > Pseudomonadota > Alphaproteobacteria > UBA2136 > UBA6156 > UBA6156. The sequence goes on along the minus strand of JAIXZU010000046.1, from coordinate 811 downwards.
AGCTTGGAGGAAACCGGGCGTGAGCAGCCACGGTTGGAGACCGGCGTGCAGTTCGGCCTGTTCGGCGCGTGTCATGCGGGTGGCGAGGCGGCCGGTTGTGGGTATGGGGCGATGGTTGCTGGTGCTCATGCCCCCTGCCCTAAGCGATTATGACTGCGATGGCAAGGGATTAGCGCGTTGTAGTAGTAACCAGACGCGGGCGGACAGTGGCGGAGACGACCTGAGATGCCGACACGGGTAGCGTTGGGGAGACCTCCGCAACTGGTGGTGTGACTGGTTCCTCCAGATTGACCTTACATACAGCGGCCATGGCAGGGTGGCGGCTGAAATAGGAGCGGGAGTAGTCCTCGCAGGTCAGGCGGGATTCGGCGGCGGCAGAGACCTGATACCCGACTGCTGGACGGCGGATGGCCGGGGATGCCGAGCGGAAGGTTGTGTAAGACGGAGCGGGTTCGGGGGCTTCCGTTTCCGTGGGGGCATCCCCCTCCGCAGTTGCAGGCTGTGAGGAGGAGGGAACGCCCAGCGATGCGGCATTCGAGTTGGCTGAGCAGGTGCGGACTTTGTCCTCGAGCATCCTGACCATTTGCTGCAGATAAATAACCTTCTGCTGAAGCGCAGCGTTGGTGACGTCGGTCTCCGAATTAAACGATGGGGTGGCAAGAGGTTCCTGCGCCTGTGCCGTGCCTGCGGCGGCCAATACACCAAGAGTGCCAAGGATGCGGAATGTGCTCATGGCCTGCACCATATGCCATGCTTGAAGATATGGGGAGTAAACATCCATGACTTTGGGCACTTCATGTTGCGGTTGTGT
>JAIXZU010000056.1 GCA_027489415.1 Alphaproteobacteria bacterium | reverse complement strand
GAAAGCAGCGGCCGAGAACATTGCCAACGCCGACAGCGTGCAGGCCACCAACGGCCAATGAGCTTACCGCGCCAAGCAGGTGTCGTTTGAAACCGTGTTGAACCGTGCCACCGGCATGAGTGAAGTGCGTGCCACCACCCGCGACGACATGACCACGCCCATGCGTACCGTTTACAACCCCGCGAGCGAGCTTGCCGACGAGCAGGGGTTTGTGACCATGCCGAACGTGAACACCACCACCGAGAGCATGAACATGCGCGAAGCCCAGCGCAGCTACGAGGCCAACCTGAGCGCGATTACCACCGCCCGCGAGATGGCGACACGCACGCTGGACATGCTGCGATAGAGGGGGTAGAAGTTAGAGGTTAGAAGTTAGAAAGATAAGAACCATGGAACTCTCTAAACCCGCGGCAAGTTTGATTGGTGGTATTGGTGGCATTGGCGGTGCGGCGGGAAGTGCGGCTGCCGTTGACCCTGCGGCCAGCTTTGGAGAGGTGCTGAAAGGGTTTGTGGGACAAGCCGTGGATGCCCAGAAAAATGCCGAGAGTTTGACGCTGGCCGCAGCCCAAGGTGACAGTGTGGCATTGCAGGATGTGGTGCAGGCGGTGAGCAAGGCGGAGTTGACGCTCCAGACGCTGGTGACGGTGCGGGACCGCGCGGTTGAGGCTTACCAGCAGATTATGCAAATGCCGGTTTAAGGGCTTCGAGAGAGGCACGGACTGAAACGGGCACCAGTCGATTTTTGGCGCCCCTTATGTACGTATTTCTGTACACTGCGGGACGCCAAAAACCAACTGGATGACCGTTTCAGCCTCGTGCGCGGGGGCTTATGCCTGCGGCATTTAGATTTATGCTGCGCGTTGTCGCTGCTTCACTTCGGCTGCGCCTCGTTTTTGGTGGAAGGGGATAAACCTTCTGCGCTTCTTTTTACGCTGCGCGTTTTCGTGGCTACGTTACGGCTTCGCCTCACTCTCGCTAGCAGGGGATAAACCCATTTATTTTTTACGCTGCGCGTCTTCGCTGCTTCACTCCGGCTGCGCCTCGTTCCCGCAGGCAGGGGATAAACCCCCTGCACCCCCAGCGGTAGTCAAAGGAAAGGGTGGGACCCCTTTCCTTTAGATCCTATCCCCCTTTGCACTATGCGCTGCGCGACGGACGTATCGCTATGCGAACGTCCTCAAATTGCAAAAAGGAAGCGCTGGGGCGCTGAGGTTGAGGGCTTGGGTGGTGGAAGGGGGTTGTGCTGGAAATGAGTTGTTTTTTGGGCAGGGGGATGGCCCCTGCCCTGCGACAGTGCTAGGCTTTGCTTATGACACCTGACGCTGTTGCCACGATTGGGCGTGAAGCCATGATGACCCTGCTGTGGGTGAGTGCGCCGACCATGTTGGTGGCGCTGGTGGTGGGTTTGCTGGTGGCGCTCCTTCAGGCGCTGACCAGTATTCAGGAAGTGACGCTGACGTTCGTGCCGAAAATTATTCTGGTATTTGCGGTGATGCTGGTGACGCTGCCGTTTATGTCCAGCCAGATGCAGCAGCTGACCGAGAGCCTGTATTCCCGCATTGCGGCGATTGAACCCGTGGTTGTGCCCGGGGCCGAGGAATAAGCCATGGGCGGTTTGCCGCTGGCTGAACTGCTGGTTTTCCCGTTCTTCCTGATTCTGGTACGGGTGGGGGCCGCGATGATGGTGTTCCCCGCGCTAAGTGACCCGAGCATTAACGTGCGCGCGCGCCTGCTGCTCGTGGTGGGGATTTCGTTTATTCTGATGCCGGCGCTCCAGACCTATGTGCCCGCCATGCCGGCGCGCACCGGCGACATGGTGCTGCTGGTGTTCAGTGAGCTGGTGATGGGGATTTTGCTGGGGCTGGGCGCGCGGCTAATGATGGTGGCGATGAGCCTGGCGGGGGAGTTAATTGCGTTTCTGGCGGGTTTCCAGAGTGCCAGCCTCTTTGACCCGCAAACCGCGACCAACACCGGTGCGCCCGCGGTGTTTTTAACCCTGTGTGCCAGCGTGGTGCTGCTGGGGTTGAACCTTCACCACCAGCTGATTTTAGCAATTGTGGAGAGTTACACGATTTTCAAGCCCGGTGTGCTGCCGGATGTGGGAGATATTAGTGCCGCCTACGTTGAGATGCTGGTGATTGTGACGCGGCTTGGCGTGCAGCTGGCGGCGCCGATTATCGTGGCCGGTGTGCTGGCGAACGCGTTGTTCGGGGTGCTGAACCGACTAGTGCCCCAGCTGCAGACCTTCTTTGTGAGCGTGCCGGTGTCGATCACCGTCAGTTTACTGCTGCTGGTGGCGGGGCTTTCCAGCATGTTGCAGTTGTGGGCGACGACGACACAGAGTAAACTGACGTTATTCCAGGTTGAGAGTGATCAGTGATCAGGGATCAGGGATCAGTGATCAGGTTAGGAGAGAGTATGATATTTGATATTAAGGGTTTGGGCGGTGTTAAAGGCGCTGACAAAACCAAAGCCAAGAGCAAGACCGGTGCGGCCGGTGGGCCGAGCTTTGCCGACATGCTGGATGAAGCACAGGCAGCGGGCGGTGCCACCGGTATGGAAAGCCCTGTGGCCGGTGTGATGGGCGGGCTTGGTGTGGCGGCGGGATTTGTGCCGATTGAGGACGAGTTGCCGAAAGACGCCCAAGGACAGGCGCGCGAGATGTTGAAAACCCTGAAGAGCCTTGCCGAAGATGCGCTGAGTGGCAGCCCCACCGCAACCGTGAGCCGCCTTGAGGCGCTGGCGCGCGATGTGGATGAGAGTGCCCTGACTGCCGAGCAGAGGAAAGTTCTTGATGAAGTGAAGACCAGGGCAGCCGTGGAAATTGCCAAGCTTAAGGGTTAATGGATTAACGGATTCATGGAAAAGCCCGCTTGTGCGGGCTTTTTTATGGCGCGTGTGATGGGCAGGCCCATGGCTGTGAGGTGTCGGATGAGCTAAGGTGGCCCCATGGCGGATGATGAAGACCAGAGTAGCAAAACCCACGACCCTACGGAGCGCAAGCTAAGGCAGCTGCGCGAAGACGGCAACGTGCCCAACAGCAAAGAGGTGAGCAACCTGTTCGCGGTGTTCGGGATGCTGGCGATTGCGGCGCTAGCGGCGCCGTGGGCGTTCAACCGGCTGATTCTCATGGGCGCGAGTTTCCTGCAGAATGCCGGTGAGCCGGTGATGGAAGACACGGCGGCGGTGGGTGTGGTGCTGAGCCAAGCGGCGATGGAATTCCTGATTACGATGTTGCCGCTGATGCTGATTATGATGGTCCTCGGTTACTTTGGCAGCTGGGTGCAGAACGGCGGGATTTTCTCCAGTAAGCCGTTGACGCCGGATATTTCGAAGATTTCGATTATTGAAGGCTTCAAGCGGATGTTCGGCCTCAAGGCGGTGGTGGAGCTGCTGAAGAGTGCGATTAAGATCGTGATCATCGGGGGGGCGATGGCATTTGTGGTGTGGCAGCGGCGTGACCAGCTTATCGGGCTGCTGGACAGTGACATTGTGACGATTCTGGTGCAGCTGAAGATTTTGCTGCTGTGGCTGCTAGGCACGGTGGTGGCGATTATGGCGGTGCTGGCGGTGGGTGACTTCCTGTTCCAGAAGTTCCAGTACATTGCCAAAAACCGCATGAGCCCGCAGGAACTTAAAGAAGAAATGCGCGACAGCGAGGGTGACCCGCATATTAAAGCCCGCCAGCGCCAGATACGGCAGGAGCGCAGCCGCAAGCGCATGATGAATGCCGTGCCGCAGGCCGACGTGGTGATTACCAACCCGACCCACTACGCCGTGGCGCTGCGCTACAAGCCCGAGATGGGTGATGCGGCGCCGACAGTGGTGGCCAAAGGTGTGGATGCGGTGGCGATGCGGATACGGGAAGTGGCGACCGAAAACAACGTGCCGCTATACGAAGACCCGCCACTGGCAAGGCAGCTGTGGAAAGATGTGGAGATTGATGAGAGTATTCCGTTAGTGCTGTATGAGGTGGTGGCGAAAGTCATGGCCTTTGTGATGGAGCTCAAGAAGAAAGGCAGGGGTTAAAAGACTCCCCCAGCACTTTTTGGTGGGGCTGAAATACGTCCCAGTGTATTTGGCGCCCCACCAAAACGCACTGGGATGAGCCTTTGTAACCTCCTGCGTGCAGTCCCTGACGTTTTTTTGGTGTTGCGCTTATGTATGATGGTTGGTGCGGTGCAACGTGTTGAAATGTGACAGGGGTATGGGGCAGGTTGGGCGTTTTGGGGCATGACCCTTGCCTTGGCTTAGGAACGGCGTATGATGAAATTTGTACACAGTATATACCTTTTGTTAATGCGTACCGCCTGATCTTATCACCATACCAACCGGGCCAAGGCCCACCTGTGGAGGAGACGACCATGATCAAGAGCATTCTCGCATTCATCGCTGCCAGCTTCGCACCCTGCAATACCGGCTGGCCGACGCTTCCCGCCGGACAGGTTCCGGATTCCTGGAACGACCTGAGCAAGAAGGCGTAAGCCCCCCCCTGCTGACACACGAGGCGCCCCCTAAGGGGCGCCTTTTTGTGTGTTGTAGGTTAGAAGGGAAGGACTTTGTCGAGGAGGCGGACGCCGTATTGCGGGGTTTGGGCGTCGTCCACCACACCGCGGCCGGCGTAGGCGATGCGGGCTTCCGCGATTTTGCCGCTGGGGATGGTGTTCTGGGAGGTGATGTCCTCCGGACGGATGAGGCCTTGGAGGGTCATGACCTGTTTTTCATAGTTCACGACGACTTCCCGCTGGCCTTGCACCACGAGCAAGCCGTTGGGCATGACTTGTGTGACGACGGCGGCGATGGAGGCGGTGAGGCTGTCCTTACGGTCGGTTTTACCGTCCCCGGTGAAGGTGCGTTCAGAATTCGTGTTGACGAGGTTGGTGTCCGTTAGAGGAATATTGCGGTTGGTAAGCGACTTGCCGAACTTCCAGATGCCGAGGATACCGGCTTGTTGGTCATGGGAGCGGGAGGCGTCGGTCTTCGCTTCCACTTTGGCGGTGGCGTTTTCGGTGACTTCGATGGTGATGATGTCCCCCACCGTGTGGGCGCGGCTGTCCTTGAAGAACTGTTTGCTGCCGGGCACCCAGAGCGAACCGTGCTGCGGTGTTGCGGGCTGGGGAATGGCCACCGGCATGTTGAGTGCCGGATTGGGCTGCGTGCCGAGGCCGTTGGCGAGTGGCGTGACTTCGGGGCGGACGAAGTTCTGGCAACCGGCCAGAGACAGGACTGTGGCGATAAGAACGGCTTTAGGAGTGACCAGTGACCAGTGACCAGTGATCAGGGATTTCCGTGAGGATGGTGATGCGGTGTTCATACTGGGTTCTCCTTAATTCACTTCGACAACGGCGCCGGCGGCGACAGTGCCGACGAGGGTGGCGCGCGTGGTGGGATTGATGACGCGGATGCTTTGGCCGAGGGCGCCGTCTTCCAGTGCCTGGCCCCGGCCGGTGAGTTCGATTCCGCCGCGTTTAAAGACCAATGTGACGGCCTGATTGCGTGAGATACTGGGGGCAACACGCACGTGCAGGCGGTTGATGGGGGCGCCTGCCGCGAGGGGCCGCACCGCTTGCTGGCCGACGAGTTCATCAGTACCGGTTATCGTGCTGGTGAAGGATTGGGACGCGGGGATTTCCTGCAGGGTGACGTTGTCCGCCGTGATGGTTTCGCCTTTCTGCAGGGCTTGCTTCAAGACCGGAACGCTGACGGTGTGGGACTCCGGCGCGTTCACGCTGCTGGCGAAGGCTTCCACCGGCGGTGGCAGCAGCGTTGCAACCATGGCCGCGCCTTCGGCATGTGCTGACGCTGCTGCGAGGAGGCTGGCGGCGATACCGAATGTGAAAACCATGCGCATGTTGAAACCCTTTGTTATGCCAGGAACAGAACCGGAATACCGGTGGTGAGAATGAACAGCCAAGCTGCCGTTTTGAAGGTGAAGAGCGCTTCGGGCTGTTGGTTGAAGTCCTTCCAGGTGAGCATGGCGAAGGCGTTGTCCCGCTGGAGGATGATGGTTTCCGGTTCGGTGTTCAGCCAGTTCAAGATCGTGTTGTTCATGGTCGTTTTCTCTCTTTTGTGATGCGACGTTGCCGTCGGTTATCACCCCTTTTGGCACGGTTGAGGTGCCTCTCCTGACCAGATTATGCAATTTGCGTGCCAATGTTAGTGTATACTGACTTACTTGGCGAAAAGAGGGGCTGTTTAGCCCCTCTTTCGGTGGGTTGCGACCTAGCTCATCTGGGTCAGAGTAGAGAGCATTTGGTCTGCGGCGGTGATGATCTTGCTGTTCAGTTCATAGGCGCGTTGGGCGGTGATGAGGCGCGTGATGCTCTCGATCGCGTCCACGTTGCTGCCTTCCAGCGTGTTCTGGGCGATGGTGCCGGAGCCGTCCTCGCCGGGGTTGGTGTCCGTCGCGGTGCCGGAGGCTTCGGTTTCGCGGTAGAAGTTATCCCCGAGGCTTTCGAGACCGGCTTCGTTCGTAAACATGGAGACGGTTATTGTGCCGAGGTTGGTGACGACACCGTCGATTTTCGCGCTGACGACGCCGGCAGAGGTGACGGTGAAGTCCGTCGCATTCGTGGGGACAGTGATGGCGGGGTCGAGGGCGTAGCCGTCCTTGGTGACGATCTGGCCGTCCTGGTTCAGTTGGAAAGAGCCGTCCCGCGTGTAGTTCGTGGTGCCGTCGGGCATCGTGACGCGGAAGAAGCCGCGGCCGGACATGGCGAGGTCGAACGGGTTGCCGGTCTGGTTCAGGGCGCCCTGTTGCATGACCTTATAAACGCTGCCGATGTTGACCCCCAGACCGATTTGCAAGCCGGTGGGCGCCAGCGTACCGGCGTTGGAGGTGATGGCGCCGACGCCGATCTTGTTCTGGTAGACGAGGTCCGCAAAGGCGGGGACGCCTTGTTTGAACGCGGTGGTGTTCAAGTTGGCGATGTTGTTGGAGAGGACGTCCACGTTCAGCTGCTGGGCGTTCATCCCGGTGGCGGCGATTCGGAGGGCTTGCATCATGGTCTGAGGGTCCTATTTTTCATTCAAATTCGTTATTGGCCGCCAAGCTGGCGAATGGCGCGGGATTCCATGTCCTCGAGCCCTTTCATCAGCTTCACGCTGCTTTCGTAGGCCTTGCTGACGGTTTGGAGGTTTACCATTTCCTGCACGGCGTTGACGTTACTGCCTTCGAGAAAGCCCTGACGGATGCTGGGGGCTTCCAGCGGCTGGGCGGTGGCGCCGAGAGTGGCGACGAAGGCGGTGTTGCCTGCGCGCTGGAGTTTTTTCAGGTCCTCGGCAGAGAAGTCGTAAACTCCGAGTTGGGCGAGCTGGCCTTGTTCGGTGCTGATGGTGCCGTCCGCGCCGATGCGGAGGTCCCGCGTGCCGACGGGGATCTGGATTTGCGCGCCGGCGTTGTCCAGCACCGGATAACCTTCCGGTGTGACCAGCGTGCTCTCGCTGTTCAGCACAAACTGACCGCGACGGGTGTATTGGGTGGTGCCGTTGACGTCGATGGCGAAAAAGCCGGGGCCTGAGAGGGCGGCGTCCAGCGGGTTTGAGGTTGAGAGCATCGAGCCTTGTGCGGTGCTGACGTGGATGGCGCGGTCCTCCACGTAGCTGGCGCCGTAGTTGTTGCCACCGGCGCGGCTGGGACGGCTGATGATTTCCTTGAATTCCATATCCAGCTTGCGGTAACCCTGCGTGTTCACGTTCGCGACGTTATCCGCAACAGAGGTGAACTGACGCTGGGTGGTCAGGACACGGGAGGCGAGGACGGCGAGTTCTTGCATGATAAGTGACTGATGACTGGTTATTGGTATTAGGTTTCGGCCCTACAATGCAAACGCCGTGCCAAGTTTGAGTTGGTGGCGTATTTGCAAGAGTAGCTGCGGCAAATGACGATTCTGCGGAACCGAGATTAAAAAAAGCGGTTGTCTTTTCAGGGGCGCACGGGCACACTCCCGCCCAACAGCCCTGAGATACGGGCGCCACCACCCCATGACCAGGCCCCCAGTAAAAACAACAGCCTGGCAACAGAAAGCACATGCTCCCCATGAAAGATGCTCCCGCCATTCTGCATGATATCCGCACCATCCGCGATATTGAAGCCAGCCTTGAGGAAGCCGAAACCTTTATTGGCCGCGTGAAGGCCAACAAGGTGCGGCTGACACTGCAGAACGGTAATATCTCGATTTCCCGCGAGGAAATGGCCAAGATTACCGACCTTGTGATTACACTGGAACGCAGCGGTAAGGCGCTAGAAACCGCCGTGCGCTACCTGCGCGAGCTGATGGCTTATGATGAAGTCACGCAACTGTTTTCCCGCCGCTACCTGTTCCATTTACTGGAAAAGGAACTGCACCGCGCGCAGCGCTACGACAACCCGTTTGCTGTTCTGGCGCTTGAAATTGACCCCTACAGCGCCAACCCAGACCTGAAGCATGTGGGGCAGGACGATTTGAACCTGATGATGGCCGAAACCGCCCGTGTGGTGCGGAAATACGTGCGTGACAGCGACAGCCCGGGGCGCACGGGTGAGCGCACGATTATCTGTCTGCTTCCCGAAACCGATGCCAAAGGGGCGTTGATTCTGGGTGAGCGGATTAGGAAGTCAGTTGATAAGACGTACGACCTCAGTATTGGCAGCACGCCGATGACGCTGGTTGGTGGGATTGTGGAAAGCCATGACCCCGCGGCCACCGATATGGCCGGACTGCTGTACCTGATTGACCAGAAACTGGCTGACGCCCGCGCCAAAGGCCCGAACGTGATTGTCAAATAATCGGCCGTGCAAGTTCCTGAAAAGGTGCTGGAAGGCACCTTTTTTAGGCCACTGGGGCTCGGTTATCCGCGATGCAGCACTGCAACAGGCTGTTGCACAGGCGCCAAAAAACTGAGCTGCGGGCTTGCATGGGCTGGCATGTGGCTTGAGAATGGCCGGAATAGAAACAAGAGTATCTGTCAGGCGGGCTGCGAAGGCGGCTATTGGCCGACAAGATAAGGGTGATGATGAATACAGCGAGAACGCTTGCGCAAGTAATTTTGGTTGGTAACCCTGACAAGACCGCACGGATGCGCGATTTCATCCGCTCCGGCGGGGGGCACTGGAGTAGCGACGAGCTGCCCATGATGGAAAGTGTTGACCAAGCCGCCGCCCTCGCCCAACGGATTGCGCCCGAGCCGAGTATCGTGCTGCTGTGCGCCAGCCGCCTGAACCCCGAACTGGAGCGCTGGCTGAGCAATGCCGGACGGTTGGATTACCTGATTAACGTTGTGATTTACGATGACCGCAGCGTGAAAGAATTTGCGCAGCAATACGGGCACCCGCTGGGTGTGGCGGCAGAGCGCATGACTTCGACCGTTATGAACGATATTCTGATTGTAGCGCTTGAAATGCAGAACCTGCGCGCCCAGCGCAGCAAGCTGCAGGGCCTGTATGACATGGCGGAAGAGCGATTCCGTGACGTGGCCGACCTGTTTGCCGACTGGCTGTGGGAAGTGGACGGCGACCTGAAGCTGGTGTTTTCCAGTTCCCGCAAGCGGCCGGCCAGTGGCGCCACGGCTGGCAGCATGTTCACCAACTGCTTCCTGAGCGATGAAAAGCTGCGGATTGAAGACGATTTTGCCGAGCTGGCGCGTAACCCCCGCCCCTTCCATGACCGTGACTACTGGAGTGAAGACCCCTACGGCAGCCGCATTTGCTGGAATGTGAGCGGTATGCCGGTGATGGACGCTGCCGGGAATGTGCGTGGTTTCCGTGGTGTGGCACGTGACGTGAGCAGCATGAAAGCCGCCACCGACCAGATTTACTACCTTGTGAACCACGACACCCTGACCGGCGTGATGAACCGCCAGCGCTGCCAAGACGAAGTGGTGCGCACCCTGCGTGCGGCCAAGCGAGAGAACCGCAGCGGCGCGCTGGTGCTGCTGGATATCGACCGGTTTGCTTATGTGAACCAGACCTATGGCCACCTTGTGGGTGACAAGCTGCTGATTCACCTCGCGCAGGTATTGAAAGACAACGTGCGCACCGGTGACATTGTGAGCCGCCTTGATGGCGACCAGTTTGCGGTCCTGCTGCGCGACGTGCGCCCCGAAGATGTGGACGGCCGCTTAGAGCGCCTGCAAAGCACGCTGGCCAGCCGCCCGATGGCGACTGATAGCGGGAGCATTACGCTGAACGTTTCGGCGGGTATCGCCCTCTACCCCCATGACAGCGACAATGCCGACCAGTTGCTGAGCATGGCCCTTGGTGCGCTTGAGCGTGCGAAAGTACGCGGCCCGCACCGCTTTGAGCGCCATGACCCTGAACAGCATATGAACGCCAGTAATATCGGCCAGCTGGAATGGGTGGAACTGCTCAACGAGTGCTTGACCAACCATAAAACCCGCCTTGTGCTGTACTATCAGCCAATTGTGCCTCTGGGAGGCCCTGCCGTGCGTGACCTTGCCGAGCACTATGAAGTGCTGGTGCGATTGATTGACCGCGAAGGGAACTTGATTCTGCCAGGTAAATTCATTGCCACGGCCGAAGAGTTCGGGTTGGTGAGCAAGATAGACTCCCTTGTGACCATGCGTGCGATTGATATGCTGCAACAGTGGCAGATGCAGGGACGCAAGGTGCATTTGAGCGTGAACCTCTCCGGCAAGACCTTTGACGACACCGAGTTTACCAACAGTCTGAAAGAGACCCTGCGCAACGCCAAGCTGCCGCCGAAGAGCCTGATTTTCGAGATTACCGAAACAGCGCTACTTCGCGACTTACAACTGGTGAAAACCTTCATGACCGACATGCGTGAGCTGGGGGCCGGATTTGCGCTGGATGACTGCGGGGTGAGGTACTCCAGCTTTAACTATATTCGCCAATTAGAGCTTGATTTCATTAAGATTGACGGTAGCTTTGTGCGTAACCTGCACCTCTCCGACGACGACCAGGCGTTTGTGAAGGCGCTGGCCGATGTGGCGAAGCAGAAGAATATCTCCACGGTAGCCGAAATGGTGGAGCATGAGGCGGCGATGATCGCGCTGAAGAATATGGGTATTGATTTCGGGCAAGGGTTCTTCTTTGCACCGCCAAGTGCCGAGCTGCAGACGAAGAAATGGGGCGATGAGTTCTTGAATTAGATTTTAGAAGTTAGATGTTAGAGGTTAGATGTTAGATTACCGCCTTTTGGGCGGTTTTTTAAAGGAAGGTGAGGAGGAGCTTTTCGCGGGCTTGGAGGAAGGCGGGGCCGTAGGCGGTTTCGCGGGGTTGGTTGGCGAGTAAAGTGACGGCTTCTGCGGGAGTGACCCAGTGGAGGGTGAAGTTTTCGGATTGCTCTTTGGCGTCCAGCTGCGGGGAGCCTTTGGGGCCGAGGACTTCGGCACGGAACAGGTGCGAGGTTTGGAGGAAGCCTTTCTGGCCGCGGCGTTCTTCCAGATACCCCAGATAGGTGATGTTGTGGATGTCGCAGCCCGCTTCTTCGCGCAGTTCCCGGGTGAGGGTTTCTTGCAGTGTTTCCGTGCCCTCCACACCCCCGCCGGGGAGTTTATAATGGTTTTTAGCGCCGTTATGCATGTAGGCAAGGCGGCCGTCGGCATCAAGCAGAAAGGCGCGGCAGGCGGTGCGGGTTTCGTGCTTTTCCGGGAAGGTGTAGGGGAAGCCGAGGTCGGCGTCCGTAATGGTGGCGAGGAGGGACATGGGTGGAGGATAACAAAAAAACCGCCTTGCGGCGGTTTTTTGATTACTTACGAAGGCCGAGGGCTTCGATGAGGGTTTTGTAGCGGTTGGCGTCCTTCTTCTTCAGGTAGTCGAGGAGGCTGCGGCGGTTGGCAACCAGAGCCATCAGGCCGCGGCGGCCGTGGTGGTCCTGCTTGTGGTTTTTGAAGTGCTCGGTGAGGTTGCGGATACGCTCGGAGAGGATGGCAACTTGAACTTCGGGGGAGCCGGTGTCGTTTTCGGCACGGGCGAATTGTTTGGCCAGTTCGGCAGTACGCTTGGTGGTGATGGACATGTGTCTATTCCTTTTTCGTGACCCTTGATGATTACCCCTTAATGGGGCTCACCTGCTCCGGGGGTACGGCCAGCGGCAGGAGGTAGGTGTGCGTATCGCCTGTGGAGAGGGCTTTGTCAAGGGTTTCAAGGGAGATGGCGTCTTTTAGCTGAAACGGCCCATGGGCGGTGCGCGTGAGGGTGGTGACGTGGCCGACGGTGCCGAGGGCCTCGGCGAGGTTTTTGGCGAGGGTGCGGATGTAGGTGCCTTTGCTGACCTGCGCTTCGAGAAGTGCCGTTTCGCGTTTTGCGTTTTGCGTGTCGCGTGGGGTGGATTCTAGTAGGCGGAGGCTGTGGATGGTGACTTCGCGGGGTTGGAGGATGACGTCCTCCCCTGCCCGAGCCAGTTTGTAGGCGCGCTGGCCGTTGACCTTGAGGGCTGAGAAGCTGGGCGGGGTTTGGGTGATTACCCCGGTGAAGGTGGGGAGGATGTTGAGGAGGTCGGTTTCGGTGGGGCGAACGTCGCTGGTTTGGAGAATTTCGCCTTCGGCGTCGTCCGTTGTGGTGCTGGTGCCGAAGGTAAGGGTGAAGGTATAGGTTTTGGGGCCTTCCAGCAGCGCTTGGAGTTGTTTTGTGGCTTTGCCGAGGCCTATGGGCAGGAGACCGTCGGCGAGGGGGTCGAGAGTCCCCCCGTGGCCGATGACGATGCGGCCGGGGCCTTTTTTGGGGATGCCCGACTTAGCAAGGAGCCATTTGAGGCGGGCGACGATGGCGGCGGAGGATGGGCCGACGGGTTTGTGGACGAGGTAGAAGCCACTCAGAGTGTTGAGTGTTGGGTGTTGAGTGTTGAGTGGCTGATGCATGGTAGGGTGTTGACTTATTTATGTGTATACATCAAGGTGGTTGGGAAAGATAGTTATCGTTTTGGCTCATTCCGAAGGAGATTTGGGGATGGAGATACGCGCGCGGGAAGTTTTGCTGGCGGAGCTGGAGTTTGCTAATGCCAAGGGAAAGCGGAGGGTCATGTCGATCCAGCGAGGTTGGCAGCTTTTTAAGCATTGCATGTATGTGGAGACGCCTGTAGGCGGCCTTGATAGCTATACCGATGAAGAGCTTGAGCTTTTGCTGAGGTTGACGGAACGGTTGGATAGGCGTTGGCGGGATTGGAGAGCATCCGGTACCGACCTGTTTTATGGTGACCGTTATATGGTGTTCGGTAAGAACCTCTCCCGCAATGGTGCTGTGGTGGACTGGACTTGCCGGCGAGGATCCTGGCGTGAGGGTTTGACCAAACCGACGTTGGCTCAGGCTATCAGCCGATTTTACATGGGTGACCTGTTCTCTCGCGGGATGTGGGTGTGTGGTTTGGATTTGGTAGCTTGCCAAGTGATGACCGGAGAAGGCAACAAGGACCAGATTGAATTGCTTAACCGTGATGGCATGTTCAGCTGGTGCGATTTTGTGTTGGCTGCACCGACCAAGGTGGAACTGGATGAACTTTATGACCTTTACCGCCGCGAGCGTGTGGCGATGGGGCTGAAGGCTTATCCGGCAACACTGAACCCGGCAGGCTAACCCCTGCCCTACGATAATTGAACCCCGCTGCGGCGGGGTTCTTTTTTTACTTCATGAGAGGTTTGGTGGCAGTGGGGTAGGATTTGTCGTCCTCGGCGGGGTGGAAGGAGACGTCCGGCGTGTACTTCGTGGCGAGGTTGGCGCCAATGTGTTTGCGGAGCGGTTTGGCCAGTTGGGCGTTGATATCCGTGAAGAAGGACGGGGTGTTGAGGTCTGATGGCAGCAGCAGGTAGAAGCGGGCGATACGGAGGTCCGCGGAGATCCAGGTATCGACTATCGTGACGCGGGCCAGAGGGAGGGTTGAGGGAATGCGGCCCTGCACAAGAGCGAGCGCCGCGATATGTTGGACTTCGTTGGCGACTTTGGACTGGCGGGGGGTCATCGATTTCATGGGTTGCTTGTAGCACGGGGGCTGGTATCTGGCTAGGGCTTGTAGTATACATAAATTTCTCGATATCCGATTACCTTTTAGAGGAGGGCCTGATGGCCAAAAACCTGAGTTGGGATGAGTTGGCGAAGCGCGCCGGTGGCCGAAGGCCAAAAACAATTGAAGAAGTTGTCGAACATGAAATGGAAAACCTCAAGCACCTGATCGATGCAGCCATGAACAGGAAACAACGGTCGATTTTCGTGCAATACCCAATTGGGTATCAAGGTAAATTCCTTGATACGCTTAACGAGAAACTACCGAAGCCATTTTTTGCTACGGATTGTTCGACGAATGAAGGCGAAGGGTACAGCCTTTGCTGGTGAACGATACAACTCCGGATTTTTCCGGCGGCGTTTTTTCCCGTTAAGATGGAGAACGGACATGACATCACTCTTTTTAGAACGCCAGCGCGCGCTGGCGAATGACTGGCGAGACCTGGTGGTTGAAGCCATGGAACACCAGAAAGCGGAACAGAATATTCCGCCCACCAACCCCGAAACGGCTGAGCTGGTGCAGATGGTTGACGCTTTGATTGACCGACACCTTAACCACTGGAAGTGGGAAATTCAGGCGAAAATCGGGACCACCCGCAACGGTGTGGCGCTGACCTACCCGCAGGAGGTGCTTATGGAGCGCTTGCAGACGATGTTCATTGAACGCTTGAACGCCATGCTGCCAAGGCCGTTTTATGCCAAGGACCTTGATGCCAGAGGGCGTTGGCGTGACTGCTTTGAGGTGAACTGGATTCACTAGCTTTTGAACGATTGCGCCGCCGGAGTTATCCGGCGGCCTTTTTTTGGGTTATGGTAGGGGATGGAATTAACATTTCGGGTACTGCGGGTTGATGAGTATGGGCTGGCGGAGCAGTTCAAGCGGGCGACGGCACGGGACGTGACCGGACGCGAGGATTTGTTTGATACGTGGTTTCCCGCAGGGAAGAAAAGCTATGCCGATTTTTTGGCAAGAATGCAGGCGTTTGACCCTGAGAGCTGTGTGCTTGCGCTGGTAGAGGGCGAAGTTGTAGGGCACCTCGATTTGCGCATCAAAGAAGATGGTACGGGTTACCTGAACAATATTTATTTGAAGCCGGAATGGCGAG